>CAZYVN010000012.1:0-8979 GCA_964650925.1 uncultured Candidatus Saccharibacteria bacterium | reverse complement strand
GAGGGATCGAATCGCTGCCGCTATTAAAAATTCTGGTTATGATTCTCCCAAAAGTCGCAACCAAAAAGTAGTCGTTTCTTTAGCACCGGCTGATATTAAAAAAGAAGGGCCAAGTTTTGATTTGAGTATCGCTATGGCCTACCTGCGGGCCACTTCAGACATCCGTTTCGACCCCGAAAAGAAGATCTTTCTTGGTGAGCTATCTCTCGATGGGGAACTTCGACCTATCGACGGGGTTTTACCATTGGTACGAGAAGCTAAAAGACAAGGTTTTGTCGATGTTTTTCTACCCAAAGGAAATGCGAAAGAAGCGGCCCTTATTGAAGGAATATCGATTTACGGAGCGGCCACCCTCACCGATGTTATCAATCACCTCAACATAAAACGAATGGAGGATAACAGTCCGCGGGAACAGATTGCGATGGTAAAACAGCCGAAAACTACTATTGTTTATTCAGACAGAGAGTTGAGCATTGATTTTTCCGATATTAAAGGTCAGGAAACAGCTAAGAGGGGACTAGAGATCGCCGCCAGCGGTTCTCACAATATAGCTATGTACGGGCCACCGGGTACCGGTAAAACAATGCTTGCCAAAGCTTTTTGTCATATTCTTCCGCCTCTTAATTTTGAGGAGATTTTAGAGACAACCACCATTCACTCGGTGGCTGGAGTACTCAAAAGTGACCTCATTACCGAGCCGCCGCTTCGAGCGCCTCACCACACCGCTTCCTACACCGCACTTGTGGGCGGCGGAGCGATACCACGACCAGGAGAGATAACACTTGCTCACCGCGGAGTGCTTTTTCTTGATGAATTTCCGGAATTTGACCGACGAGTGATCGAAGCTTTACGGCAACCGCTTGAAGATAGGACTATTAGCATTTCTCGCGTAAAAGGCTCGGCTCATTTTCCAGCTGATTTCATTTTAATCACAACCATGAACCCCTGTCCGTGCGGGAATTATGGTGTAAAAGGCAAAGAATGCTCTTGTACACCGTTTAATCTTTCACGATACCAACGAAAGCTTTCCGGTCCGATAATCGACCGAATTGATCTCTGGATCGAAGTTGGCGCGATTGACCACTCAAGGCTTTCTGACATCCAAAATGTCGGCGAAAAAACGGAGGCAATAAAATCACGCGTACTTGAAGCCAGAAACATCCAAAAAACTCGATTTCAACATCTTAAAAGAAAAGTGACAACGAACAGCCAAATGAACGCCCGAGAAATTGAAAAACTCGTACCTCTTTCCAAAAACGTTAAGGATATTCTCAATCTTTCCGCCACCAAACTCGGCCTCTCAGCCCGAGCCTATCATCGAGTCATAAAATTAGCGCGGACCATTGCCGACCTCGATAATAGTGAAGAGATTAGTGAAAAACATATCGCCGAAGCTCTCCAGTATCGCCCAAAACAAGTTAATGTGGTTTAAATCAACAGACAACTAACCTGTGCTATACTACAAAATATATGTGTGGATTTGTCGGATACACGGGGAAAACGAGGGATAATAAGGACACCCTGACAAAAATGATGGGCGCCATTTCTCATAGGGGACCCGACTCTGAAAATATGTACAGCGATGACGAGGCGTCTTTAGGATTTCGTAGGTTAAGTATCATTGATCTTGCGGGCGGATCCCAACCAATTTTCAACGAAGACAAATCTTTGGTCTTGATTTTTAACGGGGAAATTTACAATTATAAAATTCTACGCGTTGAACTTGAAAAAAGAGGACACATGTTTGCTTCTCATAGCGATTCCGAAGTCCTTATTCATGGTTACGAAGAATACGGTAAAGATTTATTACCTCGTCTTAGAGGAATGTTTGCGTTCGTGATTTGGGATAAAAAAAATAAAAAAATATTCGGGGCACGAGATTTTTTTGGAATTAAGCCGTTTTATTATGCACAGATGGGTAAAACTCTCATTTTTGGTTCTGAAATCAAAAGTTTCCTACCTCATCCGGATTTCAAGAAGAAGCTTTTTGAAGAAAAACTGCCGGATTATTTAACCTTCAGCTGCGTGCCGGGCCAGGAAACCTTTTTCAAAAACGTTTATAAGCTGGCACCCGGCCATTATCTAGAATTTAAAGATGGTAAACTTCAAATACATCGCTACTTTACTCCCGAATTTCATCTCAACGATACCAAAACCTTCACTCAATTCATCGACGATATCTCTAAAGAAGTAACGGATTCGGTTACCGCCCACAAAATAAGTGACGTTGAGGTGGGAGCTTTTCTCTCAAGTGGTGTTGATTCAAGCTATGTCGTCAAAGAACTTTCCAAACAAGGACCAATTAAAACCTACACCATCGGCTTTGATGATAAAAAATACACCGAGGCAGACGCTGCAAGAAAATTTGCCGACGAAATTAAGGTCAGAAACTCATCAAAAATAGTAACTTCAAACGAATACTTCGAAAACGTCGGCAATGTTCAGTATCATCTCGATGAGCCGCTTGCCAATCCAAGCGCCAATCTCCTTTATTTTGTTTCAAAACTGGCTTCGAAAGATGTTAAAGTGGTGCTCTCCGGCGAAGGGGCTGACGAGATGTTTGGTGGTTACAACGTCTACAAAGAGCCACTCGCTCTTCGTAATTATCAAAAAATTCCTCTTATTGTACGCAAGCTTCTGGCTCAACTAATCCAAATACTACCAAACATAAAGGGAAAAAATTTCATTATCCGCGGCAGTAAAACTATAGAGGAACGGTACATTGGGAACAGCAACCTTTTTAACGAAGAGGAGAGGCAGAATGTGCTCAAAAACCGCTATCCGTCAAAGTCGCCTCAAGAATATCTTCGACCCTTCTACGAAAAAGTTAAAAATCTAGACGATGTTACTAAAATGCAGTACATCGATATCCATTTTTGGATGGTACAGGAGATTCTCCTTAAAGCCGACAAGATGAGTATGGCTCATTCACTCGAACTACGCGTACCTTTTCTCGATATTGAGGTGTTTAAGCTAGCAAGTACTATTCCAACAAAATACAAAGTCAGCAGTGAAAACACCAAATTGGCTTTTCGCGAAGCCGCATACAAAGAAATACGTAGGGAAAATGCTGATCGAAAAAAGTTGGCTTTTCCATTGCCTCTGGTAGAATGGTTGCGAGAAGAACAGCATTACCAGAAGGTAAAAAATTACTTCGGTAACGAAACCGCTAAAAAATATTTCAACGAATCTGAAATTACGCACCTTCTCGACGAACATAAAAGTGGCCGAAAAAATAACTCTCGAAAAATTTGGGCACTATTCACTTTTTTGATCTGGTACGAAGAATTCTTCATAAAAAGATGATTATTAAAGACCGAACATTCATCCCTGTCCTCTTAGGTAGCGATATAAATACCTACAGTGTCGCCCGCGCCTTTCACGAAGCTTACCAGGTGCGTTCTATTGTCGTGGGTAAATCAGAAAATAGCCCGAGCGCCCACAGTAAAATCATTGATTTCAAAACCGTTCCCAACACTGACCAAGAGAAGACTTTCTTGGAGGTTGTGGCTGAAATTTCCAAAAAATATAGTGATAAAAAAGTAATTCTGATTGGCTGCGGCGACAGCTATGTTTCTCTTATTAGCAAAAATAAAAAAGTCTTACCGCCCAATGTTATCGCTCCGTATATTGATCACACAATGATGCTTGGCCTCATCAAAAAAGAACGATTTTATGAAATGTGTCAGAAAAACGGTCTCGCTTATCCAAAAACGTTCATACATAGAAAAGAAAAAGGTTCGACATACACTCTACCTTTTGGTTTTCCGGTAATTCTCAAACCATCAAATAGCGTGCTCTACTGGGAACACCCTTTTAACAACCAAAAAAAGGTTTACAAACTCAAAAACCGCTTCGAACTCGACGAGACAATGCAAAAAATATACGCCGCCGGCTATGATGATTCCCTGATCATTCAAGATTTCATTCCCGGAGATGATTCGTATATGCGCGTCCTTACTTGTTACAGCGATAAAAATAAAAAAGTGAAACTTATGTCGCTCGGCCACGTTCTTTTGGAAGAACATACTCCTCATGGTTTAGGTAATCACGCGGTCATTATCAATGAAACAAACGATGCTCTGGTTTCAAAAATTAAATCGTTTTTGGAAAGTATCGGCTATATAGGTTTTTCAAATTTTGACATTAAGTACGATACTCGAGACAATACCTATCGAATTTTTGAACTCAACGCTCGGCAGGGTAGGAGTAATTACTACGTTACCGCGGCTGGAGGCAACATCGCCCGCTGCTTAGTGGAAGATTACATCGAAAATAAAGAACTGCCAGTTGAGATTTTAAAGAACAAGAAATTATGGTTGGTCATTCCGCGCCGTGTCGCTTTCAGCTATGTCAAATCAAAAGAATCGCGAGAAGAAATGCGAGCCCTTATTAAAAAATCTGCCGTGGTTAACCCTTTATTTTATAAAACCGACTATTCACCAAAGAGACTTCTTTACCTTATCAAATCGCACCTCAGCCACTTCATCAAATACAAAAAATATCATGAGTAATCTTAAAAAATTAGGAATAATGGGCGGCATGGGACCGGGCTCAACGGTTGATTTTTTTGATCGGATTGTTAAACATACTGAGGCAAAGAGCGACCAGGAACATATCGACATGGTCATCCTCAATCACACAACCATACCGGATCGCACAAAAGTGATCGCCTCGGGTAATTACGAAACTATCCTGTTACCCCTTATCGCCGACGCTCGTTTTCTCGAAGCGGCTGGTGTAAGCGCGATTGCCATTCCATGCAACACCGCTCATTTTTTCTACGACCAAATACAATCCAGTGTTTCAATTCCCGTCATCAACATGATTCGAGAATGTGTAGATTACATCAGCAAAACCTTTCCTGAAAGCAGAAAAATCGGCATCATGGCTACCGATGGCACCCTAAAAACCAAACTCTACGAAGCCGAAATCGCAAAAGTAGGTAAGCAGGCGATCATCCCTTCAACAAAAAACCAAGAAATACTAATGAACATCATTTACGGTGAAATTAAAAGCGGTCAAACCGGCAATGTCGATCAATTCAACCTCGTTTCAAAAGAGCTGCGAGATAACGGTAGCGATGTTGTAATTCTTGCCTGCACCGAATTGTCTGATTTTAACCAGTATACGCCGTCATACTGCGTCGACGCACTCGATACACTTGTTAAGGCCTCGATAAAAGCCGTCGGCGGAAAGTTTAAAAACTAATCTTAAGTAAGCCGTCTTAATCAAACTAGAAAGGATTTTGAGCGCCTCGAACTTCAAAGTGAACGTGAGGGCCGGTAGTGTTGCCGGTAAGTCCTATTCGAGCAATTTCTTGCCCTTGAGTAACAACATCACCAACTGAAACGAGGTTTTCCATAGTATGTCCGTAAAGTGTTTGGGTGCCGTTTGGATGAGAAATAACGACGTAGTTACCGTACCCGCTGTTCCAGCCACCGGTCTTACTAACAATAACCACACCCGCTGCAGCCGCATGAATCGGTGTTCCTATCGGATCAGCAAGATCAACTCCATTATAGCCATGAAGACCCTGGGTCTTTCGGCCGCCAACAATCGGTCGCATGTAATATCCCGGGTACGAAGGTCCGTCTGCACCGTGAAGTCGAGGGTTTATTCTTCGGTTGGCAATCATACTTCGCTCAGGATAATTTGAATTTTGACCGCTCGGGGAAGAAGGGCTTTGATCGTAGCTTTGAGCTGGAGGGGTTGGCTCACCGTCAGGAATGATAATTTCATCTCCCGATACAAGGGTGCCATCGGCAGCTAAACCGTTATAGTCAATGATTTCTGTAGCATCAGCCTTATACTTCTTTGCCAATGATTGAGCAGTATCACCTTTCTTTACAGTGTATTTAATTCCGGAAACAGGCAAAATGACGAGAGTTTGGCCGGGTTTAATGCTTGAACCAGCCGGCAAATCGTTAGCCCAAAGAATAGTATTGGTGGTAACTCCAAAAAGCTTGGCAATTTTACCCAATGAATCACCGTCTCTGACGACATACACACTGATTTGGGTATTTACCGGCTCATCTTGAACATCAGCCATTGTTCCCGACGGACCACTTTCCGGAAGAAGAGCGCTGTCAGCCACAATCGTGATATCACTTGGCCCCTTGGCTGGGTTAGGGTCGGAATTAACGGCCGCATGAAGAAGGCTCATGTTTTGAGAATTATCAACCGGAGTTGTTTCAGCCTCAGCGGTAGGATTATTGAAAAGATTCGACACAAAAGAAACGAGTCCAGCATGCACCTGAAAAGGAATAATGAGCATAACGGCAAGCAAAAGAAGCTTTTTAAGGAAAAGCTTAGGAAATGTTGATTTTATTGCCTTTTTCTCACGCAAACGACAAAACCGAGAAAAGGAATCGTGGAATTTTTCGAAAATAAGCCTAAAAATATTATATCAAGCGTTTCTGTATAAAATGGCTGAACCAAGCCATTTAACTCTGCCTTTCTACGTGGTACGCTATCCATCTTAACCTCTTCGGCTTAAAAGTCAACCAGCCCAAATACCCATCCTGGGGACAATGTCTTGATAACTTAGAGACATGGTATAGTTATGCCATGAATCACCTAAAAGGCCTCAACCACGAGCAAAAAGAGGCGGTCCTCCACCGCGACGGACCGCTCCTTATAATTGCCGGAGCTGGAGCAGGAAAGACAAAAACAATTACACATCGAATACTTCATTTAATCAAGGAAGGAGTCGATCCTGCCTCAATCCTGGCTATCACTTTCACCAACAAGGCCGCTAAGGAGATGCGAGAACGGGTTGAAAAGCTCATCGAAGATGATAACGCTCTTAATTTACCCGTTTCAATGAGAGAGCGACCTTTTATGAGCACCTTTCACTCTCTGGGCGTCCACATTATTAAGGAAAATGCTCAGATTTTGGGCATTCCACGACATTTTACCATTTACGACAAAGGTGACAGCAAAAGAGTGGTCAAAGAAGCCTTGGAAGAGCTCGGGCTCGACCCCAAGCAGTACGAACCATCAAAAATCCTCGGTATCATCTCAAAAAACAAAGGAGATATGATGGTTGTTGAGCATTTTAAAGAAACTCATTCTAAAGAATTTTTTAGTAAAATCGTGGCCAATGTCTGGACACATTACGAATCGGTCTTAAAAAAGGAAAAAGCTCTTGATTTTGACGATCTCCTCCTCAAAACAGCTCTTCTTTTGAAAAATAATGAGGAAGTAAGGACTCGTTACCAAAACATTTGGAAATACATCCACATCGACGAGTACCAGGATACCAACAAGGTCCAATATATGATCGCGACGATGCTCGCTCAAAAAAATCGCAACATCTGTGTGGTAGGAGATATCGATCAAATGATTTACAGCTGGAGAGGGGCGAGTATTGAAAACATTCTCAACTTCGAGACTGATTATCCCGAAGCAAAAGTAGTACTACTCGAAGAAAATTACCGCTCAACCCAAACCATTCTCACTGCCGCAAATCGCATTATCGAAAAAAACCTGATCCGTCGTAAAAAAACACTTTTTACGAAGAATGAAGCGGGTGAAAAAATCAGCGTTTACCAAGCCTTCGATGAAAGTGACGAGGGGCGCTTTATCGCCGAGCAGGCAAAAGATTTAATCGCTTCCGGGGTACCGGCGCGAGAAATTGCCGTCCTTTATCGAGCAAACTTTCAATCGAGAGCAATTGAAGAAGCATTTTTGTCGAAGGGTGTTTCGTATCAGATTCTCGGCACGCGATTTTTTGAACGCAAAGAAATTAAAGATGTTCTGGCTTTTATCCGAGCCGCTCTTAATCCAGAAAGTTTTGCCGATCTTAAGCGCAGTATTAATGTTCCACCAAGAGGCATTGGTAAGGTGACGATGCTTAAAATTTTGTCAGGCAAAGAGAATGAATTGACGGGTGCCATGCAAGAGAAAGTACGTGGTTTTATGGCTCTACTTAGCCAAATAAAAGCGGTAGCAGAAAAAGAAAGGCCTTCAAAAGTAGTTAAGTACATCCTTCAGGCAAGCGGCCTGGAAAAGGTTCTCAAACAAGGAGGTGAAGATGACCAAGAGAGATTGGAAAACATCCGCGAGCTGGTAACATTGGCCACTCGGTACGATATTTTGCCGCAAGGAGAAGGTCTTGAAAAGTTTCTCGAGGATGCGGCCCTGGCTTCCGATCAAGATGAACTTGAAAAAGATCGACCAGTCGTAAAACTTATGACCGTACACGCCGCCAAGGGTTTGGAGTTTGATTATGTTTTTGTCAGCGGCCTTGAAGAGGAACTTTTTCCTCACAAACGACTCGATGAAAATGAAGTTACGGATGAGGGAGCGGAGGAAGAGCGACGATTGTTTTACGTTGCCTTGACTCGAGCTCGAAAAAAACTTTTTCTTACCCATACTCAAGTTAGAACAATTTTTGGCTCTAAAAAAATCAATCTTGTTTCCGAATTTATCTCCGATATTGACGAAGACCTCGTCGACTACCAAAGACCAGAGGAGGTGACCGGTGTTAAAGCCATTTTTATCGATTTTTAATATGCACATCTCTTCAAAAAAATCATTGGGGCAAAACTTCCTTAAATCCAAAGGTGCAGTGAGAGAAATTGTCGCGGCCGCTCGTCTTACCTCGGATGATACCGTTCTCGAAATTGGTCCAGGGAAGGGGATTTTAACCGAACACCTGCTTCAAACGGGCGCTAAGGTCTTGGCCGTCGAAAAAGATGACCGTTTAATCGAATTTCTGACCGAAAAATTCACATCCTATGTGGAAAATGGAAGTTTTAGGCTTATTCATGGTGACATCCTTGACCCGAACCTTTTGTTAAACCTGCCAGAAAACTACAAACTCGTTGCCAACATCCCTTACTACATTACAGGAGAAATCTTGCGGACATTTCTCGGTAATAGCCCTCAACCAAGCCTTATGGTGGTAATGCTCCAAAAAGAGGTGGCTCGACGAATTGTCGCGGTAGATGGCAAGGAAAGCATTCTTTCGCT
>CAZYVN010000011.1:0-9014 GCA_964650925.1 uncultured Candidatus Saccharibacteria bacterium | reverse complement strand
GAGCTGATTTTGTGCCGGAAGATTATAAGAGCGAAGCTTACGAAGATTACGCTGTGCCGATCGGTTATGAACAAACCATCTCCCAACCATCCACCGTCGCTTTCATGCTCGAACTTCTAGATCTCAAACCCGGCGAACGTGTTCTTGATGTCGGCTCCGGTTCCGGCTACACTACCGCCCTTATTGCCAGCATTGTGGGCGAGGGCGGCAAGGTCGTTGGGATCGAACTCGTACCCGAATTGGTCAGCCGCAGTCGAATTACATTAGATAAATACAACCTACCACAACTTTCAATCGAGCAGGGTAATCGTAATTTTGATACATGGGATGACGAATCTTTTGATAAAATCTTGGTAAGTGCGGCGGCCGAAGATGTGCCCCAGGTCCTTCTCGATAAGTTGACAGAAGGCGGAGTAATGGTTATTCCGGTCAATAACACCATCGTTCGCATCGAAAAGGAGAATGACGAATCCGCCGAGGTTAAAACGTACGAAGGCTTTTCTTTTGTGCCGCTTATCTACAATGCCTAACAATTCTGCCGACACGTTTCTACGTAACCTGAATGAGCGCTACTTAAAACTCCACTGCAGCTACGAGGAGTTGTTTTGGATTTCCTATATGGGCGATCATCGTGTCGATACTAAGATGCGTATCGCTTTGGCTAAACGTGACGCTTTTAGATCGGATGAACAGCTCTACCGCAAAGTATTTTCTTTTACCATCCAGAGTAAAGGCTCAAGACGTACCCGGCTGTGTTATTGGAAAATCTTTTTTGAGAAATATCAGATTCCAAAAGAAGTTTTATCTCTTAAAAATTCCATTGCCGAACTCGAAGATGTTATTCGTAAAAAAAGAAGTGAACGAAAAGAAGGTTACATGGATCCGCATTCCAAGCATTTTATTAATGCCTCGGAAATAAAGATGAGAATGCTTATCCAAACAAACCCGGACGAAGCGCTTCGCAAAGCTTGTTTCGTAGCTCTCGAAGGACTCGCCAACTCTCATACGGAAGAATATGTCAAATTAGTGGCGTTGAGAAATGACTTTGCCCACAAGCTTGGTTATCAAGATTTTTACGATTACAAGATCCAACTTGATGAAGGCATGACCAAGAAAGAACTTTTTGAACTTTTTGATCGGATTTATGAAAAAACCAAATACGGTTTTGAAGCGATCAGGAAACTAGAAAATAAACAGCCGGGTTTGCGTAAACCATGGAATTTCGGCTACCTGATGACCGGCGATTTTACAAAAGAAGAAGATCCGTATTTTCAATTTGAAGATGCTCTTTATTACTGGGGTAAAACATTTGCCGCTCTTGGTATTGATTATCAAGGCGGAAAGCTGCAGCTGGATTTGCTGGATCGGAAAGGCAAATGGAATAATGGTTTTTGTCACTGGCCCCAGCTTGTCCACCTTAGAGACGGAAAGCGGATGCCAGCCTCTGCTCATTTTACCTGTAATGTTGTGCCTGGTCAGATTGGCTCGGGAATGCAAGGTCTCCATACGCTTTTTCATGAGGGTGGACATGCCGCTCATTTACTGAATTCCAGACAAACCGAAGTCTGCGTCAATCACGAATATCCGCCGCTTTCAACGGCTTGGGCAGAAACTCAAAGCATGTTTATGGACTCTATATCGTCCAGTGTGGAATGGAAAACCCGCTACGCTCGAAATCAAAAGGGGGAAACATACCCATTCAGTCTCTATCAAAAGAAATTGGAAAAAATATATCCATTGCTGCCCTTAGGAATGATGGGAATAATGCGAGTCATGTATTTTGAAAAAGAACTCTATGAAGAAAAAAAACTAACCTCAGAAAAAATCTGCGAGATTGCTATACGAACATCCCGAAAATACAACGACTTTTCGGAAGATTCTTTAACTCTCCTTAACGTTCCACACTTATATTCGTGGGAAAGTGCCTGCAATTATCATGGCTATGGTCTGGCCGAACTTGCCGTCTATCAATGGCGAGATTACTTTATGAAAAAATATGGCTATATTGTGGACAACCCAAATGTCGGCAAAGAGATGACTCGTGTTTGGCAATGGGCGGGAGCAAAAAACTTTCCAGAATTCGTTAAAATGGCGACCGGTAAAAAACTTTCGTCAACAACATTTATTCGCCACTCGACCCGCTCTCAAAAAGCGATGCTTGAGAACGCTAAAAAGAAAATAAAAAAACTTTCAACTATTAAGCAGAGTAAAAAGGAGATTAACCTGAATGCGAGGATAGTGCTTTTTCATGGAAAAAAGAAAATCACCGACAATAGCAAAGGTTTTAAAGAGATGACCGAGGTCTATAAAAAATGGCTCCGCTCAAGCTCGTTTTAAAACTTATGAAGAAAAGATAAAATTTTTGTCATTCAACAATCTCGACATTTACTATTGGTTACATATAATTACCTGATGAAAAAGGTAGACAAATTCGACGCATTTATGGCTTTCGTTATGGCTAATATGCTTACCAAAAAAGACGCTGAAAACTTTTTGACAAAGAAAGGCAGCGGCAACTTTGCCACTAAAGATGATCTAAAGAAATACCCGACTAAGGATGACTTAATAAACCTCGCCACAAAAGATGACTTAAAAAAGTTTGCGACCAAAGAAGATCTCGAAAAATGTGCAACAAAAGAAGATCTAAGGAACTTTGCCACTAAAAATGATTTGAAAGACTTTGCTACTAAAGACGATTTGAAAGATTTTGCCACCAAAGACGATTTGAAAAACTTCTCTACAAAAGAAGATGTGGAAAACTTAGCCATAATGACCGCATCGGGTTTTACCGAAATAAAAGAAGACCTCCGAAATACCGAGGATCGGCTTTCTCAAAAAATTGACGGACTCGGAAACAGAGTTGACCGCTGTGAAGATAACATCAGGATAATTAAAACTCACCTTAAACTTGCATAGATGAGCAACCTGAGGTAAAGTAATGCCGGATGAAAAAGTACATTTTCGATACAGCGCCGGAAGGGAAAGACCCGCTTGTCGCCCGACGACAAAAACTATTCCGGCGACTCTTCTTGACCACCGACGTCAAAAGTCAAGGTCGAATAAAAGAGGAGATACGAAGGATCAACCAAGAGCTCCTCGTCCCGTCATGGTCAAAGCACCCGCTGCCATGCTTGCGTGACCAAGGTCGCACTATCTCAACAGTGTTCATTTAACGAACGCTGTTTTTATTTTTCCTTGTGTGGTATATTTTCTTCATGCAATCGAAAGAATTACGTTTGAAGTATCTCAATTTTTTTAAGGCCAGGGGACATACCATCGTTCCTTGAGCGCCGCTTGTTCCCGAGAACGACCCGACCACCCTCTTTACCGGTTCAGGTATGCAACCGCTCGTACCGTATCTGCTAGGTCAGGAACATCCTCAAGGGGGGCGTCTCGTAAACTCGCAAAAGTGTTTTCGATCGGTTGATATCGACGAGATAGGCGATAATCGCCACCATACTTTTTTTGAAATGCTCGGCAACTGGTCATTCGGAGATTATTTTAAAGAAGAACAGCTCCGTTGGTTTTTTGAATTCCTCGTCGACGATCTTGGAATTGATCCAAAAAAACTTTTCGTTACGGTTTTTTCCGGCGATCCCGACTATAGCATTCCAGCCGATACCCAATCTGTTGAGACGTGGAAAAAACTTTTCAAGGAACGTGACGTTACGGCCAAGGACATCCGCTTGGACAGCGAAGAAAACGCCGCCAAGACTGGCATGCAGGACGGCCGAATATTCTATTACAAAGCCAAAAATTGGTGGTCTCGAGCCGGTACGCCTGAAAAAATGCCCGTTGGAGAACCGGGCGGCCCCGATTCCGAGGTCTTCTACTGTTTTGAAGAAGTCAAACATGATTCAAGATTTGGTGAACACTGTCATCCAAACTGCGACTGCGGCCGTTTTCTTGAAATCGGCAACTCGGTTTTTATGGAATACCGTAAAAATCCCGATGGCACCTTTGGTCAACTACCCAAGAAAAACGTTGATTTCGGGGGCGGACTCGAACGTATCGCTATGGCGGTAGGGAACAACCACGACAGCTTCAGCCTTGATGTATTCCAAGCAATCATCCATACCCTCGAACGCCTTTCCGGTTTTAAATACGAACATCCTCAGCATCAAACATCAATGCGGGTTATTGCCGATCATCTGCGAGCGGCTGCCTTTCTCATTGGCGATGGGGTAGTACCTTCAAATACCGATCAGGGGTACTATGTTCGTCGGCTGATTCGACGCGCCGTTCGTCACCTCGATCTTCTCGGTGTTCACCAGCATGATTTGGCTCACCTGGTACCGACGATTCTTTCGTACTATGAAGAGGCATATCCCAAAACATTTGAGAAACGATTTGAAATCGAAGAGGAAGTTTCAAAAGAGGAACAAAAATTTCGAAAAACTCTTGAAATAGGATTAAAAGAACTCCGCAAGATTGGGGGTAACGATTGTGCTTTGATAAATGGTGAAAATCTCTTCGTTCTTTTTTCAACATATGGTTTTCCACTCGAATTAAGTATTGAACAGCTTGAACATCAAGACAAGGTTGCTATTACCTCCTCTAGTAAAGAAAAATGGCAAGAAGAATTCTGGTCGGAATTCAAAAAACACCAAGAGCTTTCACGTTCCGGTGCCGAACAAAAATTCAAAGGGGGATTGGCCGACGTCAGCGAAAAATCCCTCAAGTACCACACCGCTACCCACCTGCTTCACCAAGCGCTTTTCGAAGTTCTTGGTCCATCGGTCAGCCAGAAAGGTTCGAACATTACACCCGAGCGGCTGCGCTTTGATTTTACTCATGATAAAAAAATGACCGATGAAGAGAAACTGGCTGTTGAAAAGATCGTTAATCGGGTAATTAAGCAAGCTTTACCTGTTCAAAAGATCATCATGTCAAAAGGGGAAGCATTGAAAACCGGTGCTAAACATTTTTTTGGTGAAAAATACGGCGATGAAGTTTCGATTTACTTTGTGGGCAACGATCTTAACTCAGCGTTTTCAAAAGAATTCTGCGGCGGTCCTCATGTCACCAATACTTCCGAGCTTGGTCACTTTAAAATTGTAAAGGAAGAAGCGGTTTCGGCAGGAGTTCGACGAATCAGGGGGATTCTTGAGTAATCATGCTATAATAATTTGATGGAAACTTCGCTCGTCTATGATATCGGCAGCAGTAGTGTCGCGGCAGGTTTGGTGCGCTTCAGCGATGGTCATTCACCGGAACTATTATGGACCGGTAGGGAAGCGGTTGTTTTTAAAAAGAAACCAAACGCCGAAAAATTGATCAGCGAAATGTTGCGAGCCCTCGAACGAGTCAGTAAAAACGCCCTCGAACAACACATTCAGATCAAAAAAATTTTTTACGTTTTTTCATCGCCCTGGACCCACTGTCAAACCAGATTAATTAATAAAAATTTTGGGGAAGTGACACTGATTACCAATCTTTTCATCGAAAAACTCATCCACGATGAAGAAAAGAACTTCGATTTAGGGAGCGATATGAGAGTAATCGAGCGACGAGCCATTCACACCAAGCTAAACGGTTACCCAACCCACCATCCTTTCGGTAAAAAAGCCAGCCAAGCAGAAATTCCTCTGTTTATATCGGCCGTAGGAGATTCCATCCTCGATTCAGTCCAACATACCACTGCCAAGTACTTTAATTTCCGCAAATCAATCCCTCATTCTTTCATGCTTTTGTCGTATCTTACGGTGAGAGATGTGTTCGCCGCCGAAAAAGATTTTTTAATCATTGATGTTTTGGGAGAAATTTCAACTGTTTCAATCGTTATAGGCGGTGTTTTGCTACATAGTGGTTCTTTTCCTCTTGGTACAAATTCAATCACTCGACACGTTGCATCCGCACTAAACATCGCCCTCGATCCAGCCCAATCACTCATCGATACCTATTTCGATGACAACATTGAGCCTTCATCAGCCAAAACTATCGAAAAAGTTCTGGAAGAGATTAAAAAGGAATGGCTAGAGCTTTTCTGGATAACCGTAAACAGCCTCAGCAAAGACGTCGTGCCGCCGCGAAATCTCTTTTTGGTCGAGAATAATAAAATGGTTTTTTTCTTTGCCGCTTTCCTTCGCGAAGAGCGTCAGAGGGAAGCTTTCAACGTAGTCATTCTCGACGCCGCCAAACTGACCGATCACTGTATTTTAAACGGCAAGGCACAAAAAGATACGCCAATCGCGCTTGAAGCGATCGCTATTAACAAACTGCTTTATTTAAAGAATAGCTAGTTTTTGTTATACTTCTTATATACTCATGGATAAAAAAATTCCACAAGACGTCATTTCTGGTAAAGATCGAGGTATTAGGAAAATTTCACTACCGCTCCACCGTCAATCTGAAATCCCTAGTCCGCGACCGAAGCCGGCCGGTAAAAGCCGAGTTGGGATTTGGTTTGTGGCCCTTTTTTGTGTTATTTTTTTAATTTTTTCAGTTACCCTCCTCTTTTCTTCGGCAAAGGTAGTGGTTACGCCGAAGCATCAAGACTTTAAAATCGACAATATCTATGTGGCCAAGAAAAACGCTCAAGCGGGGGAACTGCCGTTTACCGTCATGACTCTGGAAAAAACCCTCGACGGGACGGTTACCGGCACTGGCCAAAAGAAGGTTGACTCGCTCGCTCAAGGAACCGTGGTTATTTACAACAACTACAGCAGCGCTCCCCAGATTTTAGCTACTAACACCCGATTAGCCGCCTCAAACGGCAAGATTTATCGTCTGCACGCCCAAGTGAAAGTACCGGGAAAAACAACGGTGAAAGGTAAAACTGTCCCTGGAAGCCTCGAGGCAATAATATATGCAAGCGCCGCCGGTAGTGATTACAACATGAAGGTGGGCGACTTGGTCGGGGATTTCACCATTCCAGGATTTGTCGGTAGTCCGAAATACAAGGCATTCTATGCTCGATTAAAGACCGACATTACCGGTGGCCAATCCGGACTAGTGCCGGTCGTAAATGACAGCGATGTCGCACCAATGCAGGCTTCGTTACAAGCAAGTCTCAAAGATGCTATCTTACGGGAAGCTTTGGCGAAAAAACCGGATGATTTTATCCTCTTTGATACCGCCTACCACATCAATTTTGACTCATTGCCGCCGGCAACCTTAACCGGTAACAAGGTAGATATTAAGGAGCATGCTGTCTTCTCAGCCATTCTATTTAATAAAAACCGTTTGGCTGGTTTTATCTTACCGGCTATTGCTTCGGATATTGCCAGCGGGGCGGTCACTATCGCCGGTCTCGAAGATATGACATTTGAGCAAAAAAACGGTCAGGGTACGGATTTGCAGTCAATTGATAGCCTCACCTTCAGCCTTAAAGGCTCGCTCACTTCTACCTCTACCTATTCATCGGAAGCCCTTAAACGAGACCTGTCCGGCGCCAATGCCAGCAATCTCTCCTCGATACTGGCTCGTTACCCGGGAATTCAGAGTGCCGACGTGACCATAAAGCCGTTTTGGAAGAGATCCTTTCCTATACGTGAAGATAGGATTACCGTTGAGAGTATTTGACAGCAAGAAGCCAGCCTGCTATGATGGGATGCGTGTTCATATTTTTTAATGTCAAAAGAGACACCCAAAGACACAACCGCATACGGAATCGTCACCGAGGCCTTGCCGGACACGTTATTTAAGGTAAAAATAGAAAATCAAGAAACTCCGGTATTGGCCTATCTTGCCGGAAAAATGAGGCTAAATCGAATCCGAATCCTAATTGGAAACCGGGTCATGCTCCAGCTTGACCCTTATGGCGGTCGGGCGAGAATCAACAAACGACTCTAGATACACCATGAAAGTTAAAGCATCAGTCAAAAAAATCTGTCCAAAATGCACCGTAGTCCGTCGAAAAGGCTATGTGTATGTTGTCTGCAAAGCTAATCCTCGCCATAAACAGCGACAAGGCTAATCATCATGAGAATACTTGGTATTACATTACCCGATAATAAACGAATGGAAATCGCTTTAACGGCACTTTACGGTGTCGGACGATCTCGAGCTCGACAAATTTTAGATAAGGCCAAAATAAGCCACGGCGTCCGCGCTACCGAGCTTACCATCGAGCATGAAAATGAAATTCGAAAAATTATCGAATCATACAAAATCGAAGGAGACCTCAAGCGCGAAATTAGCGGTAACATAAAGCGCCTCAAGGATATTAAATCCTACCGAGGCATCCGACATATTCGCAAACTGCCTTCTCGAGGTCAGCGCACTAAGACCAATTCACGAACCATTCGTGGTAATGTTCGTAAAACGATGGGTAGCGGTAAGAAGAAAGAAGAAAAGAAATAATCACCACCATGGGTAAAAAACGTATTGTAAAAACCGAAGAAGACAAGGTAACCGAAAAAAAAAAGGCGCCGGCAACAAACCCAAAAGAAACAAAACTGCCAGCAGGAATGTCGCCCACCAGGCTTTCCAGATTCTCTCCGCGGGAAAATAAATTCCATAGGGAAACACTGCCCACGCCCATGCCGACCATTGCGCGGCGCGTTCTCCAAAATGTTTGCGTGCAATAAAGCAGACGGGGATGCACGTAAGCGCTGAGACTAGTGCATTCAATCCAAGCAGAACGAGCGCCGAAGACTTGGTATAGATGCCAAAGATCTTAAAAACTCCCGCGACTACATAGGGATAAGCCGGGGTCATCCATGCCGTCGGTCCGGTGTCGCCAAAAAGAGGGCTGCTGAAGCCCTTGCCCAGCGCAATCGATCGTGCAATCCTTCCCGTTTCGTATGCGAAATGCCAGTGATCCCGCGATGGATCGAGTTGCTCGGGGTACAGAAACGCCACTACAGCCATGCGCAAGGCAAACGCAACCAAGACGATCAGCGGCAGCGACGACGCGCGCAGCTTGAGACGCACAGGCTCTGCCTGTCTTGTTGGTAGATCGAATGGCGAGAAATCAGCAGGAGGCATATTGTGTTAGAAATGATTTGGTTTGTTGAGGTTCCTGTGCAAATTCTTATTCGTACCGCAGGCTTTCAACCGGGTCGAGTTGC
>CAZYVN010000010.1:1227-9540 GCA_964650925.1 uncultured Candidatus Saccharibacteria bacterium | reverse complement strand
GATGTATGGGATGTAATACGAAAGTCAAATGAGGACTATCTACCCAGAACGCTTTTTGTAGTGGAAACGATTACGCAATGACCTTACTAGCAATCGCTGTGTGGATGCGGTGACCAGTGAAGCTGTTGACTTGGCTCATACCCTTGAAGCTAAAGCCATCATCGCTCTTACCGACACTGGCCGAACAGCGCGGATGATTTCTCGTTACAAGCCGGTTCAGAATATTTACTCCTTTACAAAAGAACAGAAAACGTTCAATCACTTACTCGTTAGCTATGGTTGCAAACCGGTGATGATGCCAAAGATTAAAAGCCTCAACGAAGCCATTCCTTTCGTTCGGAGCTTCTTAAAAAAGAATAAAGTAGCCAAGAAAGGAGATACCGTTATTATTGCCGCCGGTATCCCTTTTGGCAAATCCGTTGATACCAATATGGTCCTTGTTGACGTTTTGGTTTAAATATGCTATGCTGTACAGCAGTAAACCAAGGTGTTAAGCACCTTGAAAACCACAAATTCAAAGGAAAGGATAGCTTCTGAATCAAACAATTAACGGCTTAAAAGCCATAACAAACTGGAAAATCTGGACCCATTTCAGACCACATCTCGACGAGATTGTGGCGATTTGGATCCTGATGAAGTGGGGAGAAAAGATGTTCCCCGGAGTGAGCACGGCTGAAGTGATTGGCATAAGAAGGAGACTCACCTCCCGCGAAACTGAAGATGTTTTGCTTCCGCAGGGCATCATTCTCGTTGGAATCGGTAATAGTCGCTTTGATGAACACGTCAAGGCTGGGAGTTACACCGAAAGAAAGCCGGACACCTGTTCGGCCGTGTTGGTTGCTAAAGAGTTGGATATGGTTGATGATGCGGCGATCACGCCACTTCTCGACGATGTCTTACGCGGCGACACGTCAGCGACTACCCGTTCAACGCAGCTTGGAGCGCTGGTGAATCTTCGGCATCGATTACAACCCGAGAAAAACCCGGACACATTTCAATGGGCCGTGGCAGCTCTCGAGGCAACGGTTCAGTGCGAGGCTTTACAGTCTTCTCTCACGACCACCACTCTTCAGACGGTGTTCGACTCCGTCAAGGAATCCTTCACTGATAAGGTCGCCGCTCAGTATGTCGAAGATCAGGTCAAGAAAAGCCTGGCCTGCGAAAAACAAGCAGTGACCGAACTCGCGTCAATCATCACCGCCATTGCGGCAGTGAATGGAGTTGAAGCGGCAATGAAGTGGGGGACTGAAACTTTGACTGCGATGTATCAAGACAACATCGCTTTCAATGCCGCCAAGATTGAATTCGAGTCAAAGGTGAGGAGCGAAGAGGCGGCTACTCTTGAAGGGCCTGAACCTATAGCCTTCATCGAAAGCGGCAACGAACACATGGTCAATATCGCCCGGTCAAAAGCAGGGGGCTACGCCACCATCATCGTGATCAAAAACCTCGCCGGTAACGTGGCGATCTTTGTCAACAAACGACAGGGATTGAGCGTCCGGAACTTGGCTGGGATGATTCGCAGTCTGGAGCTGATGGCTCGCGGCGTCACCAACATTCGCTGGGACGAAAATCTGCTTCACGCCGGTGAGTATCCGGCTGTTATGCACTGGTACTATTTCGCGGCCGGGGAAATGCTCATGAACGGCAGTTTGACGCATTTCGTGAGACCGACCCGGCTGGCCAATGAGGAACTGATCAGGGCAGTTAAGGCGGCCTTCCACCCAGCCGAGGTAACCAAATGGAAACAGGAGTACGGGATTACGACAGTGGCATCTACTCCCGTTTCTCATCAACCTCATTCGCAAGACTCACGAAATCATTGGCCACAGCGGCATGAAAACCGCAGGTCGCATCACAACCAAGAGCGGCCGCACCAACGCCATGGGCAGAATCATAAGCGGCAAGAGCGGTCGAAGCTCATAAAGCTTCAACCGGTGAACTTGCCACCGGATCCGAAGTTGAGTGATCTGGAAGCAAAAGCCTTTGGATTGGGTTAAAAAGAGGTCCTTAGTCACAAGGTCCGGAGTAATATCCGGACCTTTTTTATTGCTTAGATTTTAGGTTTTTGGGAAAAGATGAAGAAAAACTGAAGAAGTAATAAAAAAATAATGAGTTTCTTGTGGGGTAATTAACAGCTTTTTATGGCAAGAAGGAGTATACTATGGGGTATGAATACATACGCATTAATCAATCATGACTTACTGATGGTCGCGGATAGCCCTTCGCGGACATACGTTTTAAAAATTAAGGATATGCCTTCTGAAGACAGACCTCGGGAGAAACTCAGAAAGTATGGTCCTTCGGCTCTTTCCAATCAAGAGCTTTTGGCGGTGCTTCTCAGCACTGGTACTAAAAAGGAAGAAGTCTTACAAATGTCCGGCCGAATTATTAAAGAGTATGGAGAAAAAGCTCTTTTGGCAAGAACAAATCCTAATACCTTGGCGAAGGATCTCGACATCCCTCTTATCAAGGCTTTACAAATTGTTGCCTGTGGTGAGCTGGGTAAACGTTTCTACGATAAAAAAGCCGGGCAAGCAGTACTCATCCGCACCGCCAAAGATGTCTATAATTATGTCGTGGATATGCACCACCTATCTAAAGAGCACTTCCGTGGAATCTATCTTAATGCTCATCACCGCATCGTCCACGACGAAATGATTTCGGTCGGCACGGTGGATAGTAATCTCGTTCATCCCCGAGAAGTATTCAAGCCGGCGATCGAATACGGTGCGGTAGCGGTCATCCTTGTCCACAATCATCCCTCAGGCGTGGTGAAGCCATCCCAAGCCGATATTGATATTACTGTTCAGTTGGTAGCTGCTGCTAAAATTATGGGCATTTCAATTGTGGATCATGTGATTGTTGCACCGAATAGTTACGAAAGTATCAATATTAATTACAATTCATAATCAATAATTACCAGTTAATTACTAACTTCTATGTTTTCACCTTATCGGTTGGTTGCCGTTGGCACCACCCTTGTTTTACACGACCAATGTATTGAAGAGTATAAACGAAGAGAAGATAAAAATACTATCTTGGAACGATATTTTCACGACATGTATGTGATGTTTCTCGATAAGCTGACACGTTTCGCTGTCGAATCATGTACCCCCGTTGATCAGAAAGAACGCTTAAAGTACCTACTCAACGAACTGATTAAAACCCGAACCCTCTTAGAGGAGGCCGAAAAGAATGTGCTAGAATAAGGCACATGAATTACAGGGAGTACTTTAAGGGTAAAAAGGTCACCGTCATGGGTCTGGGCCTATTAGGCAGGGCAATTGGTGATGTTAAATTCCTTCTGGAATGTGGCAGTGTTTTAACTATTACCGATTTAAAAAAAGAGGAGGAATTACTGCCTGCCCTTAACGAGATTAAAACTACTATAGAGTCACTCAAAGAAAAGGGGATTGTGTGTCAGCCGATAGAATACAAGCTTGGAGGACATACCATGGAAGATTTTCGAAATAAAGATCTTATTTTGAAAAACGCCGGTGTGCCGATTGATTCACCCTACATTGCCCAGGCCCGCAAGAATAACATTCCGGTTGAAATGGACGAGTCGCTTTTTGCTAAATTAGCACCACCGATTACGATTGTCGGGATCACTGGCACGAGAGGTAAAACTACCACTACCATGCTCATTTACGAAATCCTCTCTAAAGCTTTTCCCAAAGTCTATTTGGGCGGCAATATTCGAGGTTTGGCGACCTTACCGCTTCTCCATGAAGTTGTCCGGGGCGATATTATTGTAATGGAACTATCTTCTTGGCAGTTGCAGGGTTTTAATGATGCCAAAATAAGTCCTCAGATTGCCGTTTTCACGAATTTTCTCAACGATCATCTCAATTATTATAAGGATGACGTTCAGAAATATTTCGATGATAAAGCAACTATCTTCAAATATCAGACTTCTAACAACTTTTTGGTTACGGGCAATGACACTCTTGAGACCATCAAAACAAAGATTAACTTCGGGATAAAGAGTAAAATTGTTCTCGCTAGTCCCCAGGACGTTCCGGCCAGTTGGAAGTTGAAAATTAAGGGCTATCATAATGAAGAAAATGTTGCTTTGGCCAAGGTGGTGGGTGAAGTGCTAAAAATAGATGAATCGGTAATAAAACAGGCGGTAGAGGAGTTTAAGGGGGCACCAGGAAGGCTTGAGCATATCAGAACATTTAATGGGGTTGAAATATATAATGACACGACATCCACTACTCCGGACGCGACCTTGGTTGCCCTCAAGTCCTTGGCCAGTAATAAAAATATCATCCTTATTTTAGGAGGTTCGGATAAGTGCCTTGATATGTCTATTCTCATCAGTAATATCAGTCAATATGCCAAGGCGGTGGTAATGTTGCCGGGCAGCGGTTCACTTAAGATTCATAAAAACATTCTCAGTCTTACCGGTATTGCTCACGAACATGCTCACGATTTGACCGAGGCTTTGAAAAAAGCACTCGATAACGCTCGCGAAGGGGATGTTGTTCTTTTCTCTCCAGGCTTTGCTTCGTTTGGAATGTTTAAAAATGAATTTGATCGAGGTGATCAGTTTATTAAAGCCGTTGAAGAATTAAAATAAAAACACAGAAGGTCGTTCTGTGTCTATGCTTACTTTAAATGTCGTTTGACGACGAGAGCGCAGTTGGCTTGCCGCTCGTGCTCTTCGATCGATCGAACGCGATAGGTCTGCTCTTCTTTTTTTTCACCATTTTTGACGATGCTATAAATCGCAGACAGATCTTGAAACTGAGCCTTAGCCAGACGCAAGGCCTGAATGGCGTTTGTTCCGGATCCACCAAAGAGGTGAATCTGAAGAAGATGTAGCTCTTGGCAATGAAAGCAATCCTTAATACTGGTTGCCAGAAGGCTGTTTCTCTGTAGTTCCTGCAAAGAGGTGATGACGGCCACGGTTTTGAGAGACTGTTCGGAGATCGCGACGATTAAAACGTCGTCATCACTAACATTAATCAAGAACCCGGTGTTTGGTCCGAGAATGAAACCTCGGCCGTCTATTTCAAACCAGCTGATTTCCTCGAGAGTCAAACTGGGCTCGCGATCGGAAAAATCGATGTGGTAATCAATGTCGGTTACCTGCTTTTTAGGCAGGAAAATGCGATTGAGACTGGACATTCGAGCTACTCGGGCAATTTCGATTTTTTCGATAGGCTCGTCGCAAAACTTAACATCGACGTTGATCCTGGCGTTTTCTGACGCGTGCAATGTTTTGCTTGTGATTTTATCCATATAATCAAGGGACGAAACTGGGCCCAGTGTACAAAGAAACGCTTGTCTTGTCAATAAAAAAACAACCTTTTTAGGGGTTGTTAAGAGAAAGGTAGCGATTACCAGTGACGGATAACCAGTACGCCATTACGCTTGGCTTTGTCGGTTATGGTTGTAGCCCGCGCATTGCTGTGCCAGATAAAACCGCCATGGTGATTTTTGTCGCCGTAGGTATCAATGCCGTCATGGGCGATATTGTGCATTTGGAGTCCAAACCCGAGCAGTTGATCGATGATGAGTCCGTGAAGCCAGATTTTTCCGAACATCGGAGCATCAACCACCGCATCCGGCCAGTGTTCCGCCAAATAGAGCATTATTTTTAGGTTAGGTTCTCCATGTGTTGGATGGTTGGATGGGTAGCGGAAATGTTCCGGCTGGATGCCACAGGTGATGAAGGCCTGAAGATGTGGTACAAGCGATGGGTCAAACTGAGCGATGATCTTTTCAATTACGCTCATGTTTGGTCGACTCGGCAGCCCTTCGACAATGGCTTTTATGTCGATAAGGCAACCAAGTCCACCGTGCGAAGCCACTACTTTTCCGGTTTCGGGGCTGTGAACGATGATTGTTGGGCAATCGGCACTCGAGATCCAGAAGGCTTTTCCTCTGGGCACCTCACAACCATCGGCGTCGACTCCTCGCGAAATGACCAGGGCTCGGTCGGTGATGCCGATATGCTCGGTCAAATCTTCCGGCTGGCAGATGGCACCATTAAACTCAGCCGGCCGGGGAGCGAGAAAGTGTCGAGTCTTCCTTTGAAAACCGATAGTGTCGAGCCTTCGATATAATTCCGGGTTCTTATTGTGATCGCCAGACTTTTTGAATTCCTGGATACTCCAATCATTAGTGGCACCAAAGAGGGAGATACTGACGCGACCGCTAAAGGGTGTGAAGTCTGCGTCGTGGGCGATAGCTTCCATAATGTTCCTATGTGGTTGTTAAGAATCTAAAAAGAGGCTCCAAGCCTCAATTACCGTCTTTCATTTTACATAAAAAATATTACTTGTCAAGTATGGGTTATTTTGTTAATCTATAGGAATATGAATGAAAAAGATATTGATGTAGAGGGAGTGAAGCATATTCACTTTATCGGTATCGGTGGTATCGGTATTTCAGCCATTGCCCGGATGGCTCTTTTGGAAGGTAAAAAGGTGACCGGTTCGGACTGCGCTCATTCCGAGGTTATTGAGGAACTTGAAAAATTGGGAGCGACTGTTTCTATTGGCCACTCGGCCCAGAACATTCAAGAGGACGTCGACTTGGTCATTTATACTATTGCCGTCGGTGCTGATAATCCGGAATTGGTAGTTGCCCGAACTAAAGCTATTCCGACAATAACGTACCCGCAAATGCTTAGTATCGTCAGCCGGTCAAAAAAGACGATCGCGGTTTCAGGTACCCACGGCAAGACTACCACAACCGCGATGATCGCTCAGATGTTTATTGACGCCAAGAAAGACCAAACGGTTATCGTCGGCAGTATTATGAAGGATTACAAATCAAATTTAATTGCCGGGAAAAGCGAGTACCTTATCGTTAGCGCTTGGTAATATCTTCGAACGTTTCGTAATCACAACCCTCAAGTATTGGTGATTACCAATATCGACGGTGACCATCTCGATTACTACAAAGATATGAACGATATTAAGAATGCTTTCAAAGAATTGGTGGCGAAAATTCCTGAAAACGGCTACTTGGTAATTGACAGTCATGCTCCGCATTGTGAGGAAATCGTTGCGTCGGCTCGTTGTCGTATCGCTGATTACGCTAATCTGATCCTACCTGTCACTCTTAAAGTTCCCGGAGAGCACAACATTAAAAATGCTAAGGCTGCTTTGGCAGTCGGTAAAATTTTCGGCCTCAATGAACTTGAAATGCTTCGCTCGCTCGCACATTTCAGAGGCACCTGGCGCCGGTTCGAATTTAAGGGAGAGACGGCTCAGAAGTCACTTGTTTTTGATGATTACGGTCATCACCCGACTGAAATCAAAGCGACCTTGGCGGGAGCTCGGGAGCTCTATTCTCGAAATAAAATCACTGCTATTTTTCAACCTCACTTGTACAGTCGAACCAAGATCTTGCTTGATGATTTTGCCGCCGCTTTTGATGATGCTGATGAAGTGATTTTGGCACCAATTTATGCCGCCAGAGAACCCTTTGATCCTTCGATAAGTTCAGCGATGATTGCTGCTAAAATAAATGCCAATGGTAATCAGGCTCGATCTCTGAGTTCTTTTGAAGAAATAGGCGAATATCTTGTGCGAACAATGAGGTCGGACGAAATTGTTATTACTATCGGAGCGTGGGACATTTATAAAGTTGCTGACATTCTCATCGCTAAATAATATGAGCACACTTTACGTGGTGGCCACACCGATAGGAAATTTGGCCGACATTACTCTCCGAGCGATCGAAATACTAAAAAGTGTTGATTGTATTTTGTGTGAAGATACTCGGACGACAAGGGTATTGCTCAACAAGTATGAAGTATCGACATCGGTGATGAGCTACCACTCTCAAAGTTCGATCACTAAAGCTGAAGAGATTTTACTGATGCTTAAAGAGGGTAAGGATCTTGCCTTGGTTTCGGACGCGGGTACGCCAAGCATTTCTGATCCGGGTTCGCTGCTCATTTCGCAGGTACGAGAGCGCTATGGTAGTGAGGTTAAGATTGTGGCGATACCCGGACCTTCGGCCCTCATTTCGGCGCTTTCGGTGAGCGGTCTTACGGGGAACCAGTTTACGTTTTACGGATTTTTGCCTCATAAAAAAGGTAGAGAAACTATCTTTAAAGAAATCGTCGAATCGGAAAGAGTTTCCCTTTTTTATGAATCTCCGCACCCAATTCTTAAAACCATCGAAGCACCGATCGTCAACTTGGGAGTCCAACCCCCAAGTACTTCAGTGTCGAATGCCCGGGAATCGACGCAAACGTTCGAAGAGGTAGTGACGTGACCACCATGAACCAGTAGGACCTCTTAAACAGCAACCCAACAACCGGTACCGGGAGCAATGCCTATA
>CAZYVN010000010.1:0-1217 GCA_964650925.1 uncultured Candidatus Saccharibacteria bacterium | reverse complement strand
ACAATGATCGTCCACTTGGGGGTACAACCCCCAAGTAGGAAGGTGGTGATTGCTCGGGAATTGACGAAAGTGTTTGAAGAGGTAGTGTCAGGGACACCAGAAGAAGTTCTGACATATTTTAAAGAAAATAAAGAAAAAGTCCGGGGTGAATTTGTTGTTATGATCGAGGCCGGAAAGTAAAAACCGGCATCGATTGATGTCGGTTGTTTATTCATGATCCCTCAGCAATTAATTGAGGGTCATGTATCCCATTATCCACTAGTGAGATGTTATGAGGATCGTTGCGTTGACTGAAGAAGCCATTTTCTCCCGAAACGGTCTTGAAAAAAAGATGTTTCGGATTGGCCTTATCTTGATAAAACGATTTAATGGTAAAGTCCGTTTTGTATGTATGACGAATTGCGTCCCATCTCCACGTTTTTTTGGGTTTAAGCTCCCAAATAGCCGAACCGCCGATCATTTCAGGTTTCTGGAACGTTATTTTCCGGGCAAACCAATAAAGTTCGAGTACTACCGTGACGCCGGTGTCACTTATTTTTAATTCATGGGATTTAATCAAACCCCGCCATGACTCCTCCGCCGAAAGAGCGATCTCCACTTGACCGCGACCCCACAAAATTCCCTTACTTAATTCTTTCTCTGGGGTTTGACCATCGAGGCAGAACTTTCTCAATCGCGCAGCCAGGCGATCGGAATGCTTTTGGGCATTAAATTGCCAAAATTTCATAATTACGTATTTTCCTTCTGGCTATAAGCCTAGGATGTTTGAGCTTGCTTGTCAATAAATATGCTATAATGGCTTTATTAATGTAAGAAATAGCGCGTTATGGCAAGAAAACAAACAGTATTAATGCTTGGGGTGTGGCTTGTTGTTTTACCGTTTCTGGGTTTTCCAGCTGCTTGGAAAACAGGGCTTTCGGTCGTTACCGGAGTGGTGCTTATCATTGTGTACATCTATCGGCGCTCCTCCGGTAAGGAATGCCAGTGTCATCTCGAGAAGGACAAGATGCGAAGCGAGGTGTTTGTAGATAATCGAAACAGTGCTCTATCCTAAACAGAAAAAAATCTATGTCTGGGTCGCTGGAAGTTCCCTGGTTATCGTCGGGGGACTTTTTATCGGTAGTTATTTTTATTTCATTTCGTTTGGCTTTCCTTATTATCTTCAGACGAAACGCTTTATTTATCTTTTCATTCGCTTCGCTTTGCTCTGCCTCCAG
>CAZYVN010000009.1:5225-9817 GCA_964650925.1 uncultured Candidatus Saccharibacteria bacterium | reverse complement strand
AAAGTTGTCGAGAGCTCTTAATCAAAAAGGCTTTAAGGTCGAGTCAATTCATGGTGATAAAAATCATTCCCGTCGACAAAAAGCCCTGGCTCTCTTCAAGGATAATCATGTTCAGGCACTCATTGCCACCGACGTCGCTGCCCGCGGTCTTGATATCCAAGGAGTAAGCCACGTCATCAATTTCGACGTCCCGGCAACCTATGAAGATTACGTCCATCGCATCGGTCGAACCGGTCGGGCTGGTAAAAAAGGTAAGGCTTTGACGTTCGTCGAATAACTATTACTGCCATGAAACACATCCCGCCAAAAAATAATTCATTTTCGAAAATCGGCAAATGGGTTGAGAAGAAAACCATTGCGGAGATTTTGCTGTGCTCGTGTGGTAATAAATACATCAAAACTCGACCCGACCAGAAGGTTTGTATCCGTTGTATTGCCAAAACAATCGTTCGTGTCGCCTAGATTCCGGCCCAGTGTCTTTGTATTTTGGAAAAGATGAAGAAATTATGAATTTATTGTTTGTTTTTCGCTTGCGATGAACATCAGGCGGCGTATAATGAGCTATATGAACGAACACAACGCCTCATTATCCCTTGTCGAACAACTCAAGCTTTTTATTGTTGACCAGATCGACGCGTTGCGTGTCGACATGAACAACGGTTTTAAACGAGTCGACGAGCAATTTCAAAAAGCGGAAGAGCGGGATCGAGCTCTCAGCGCGAAAATCGACCGAGAAAACGAAAACATGGCGATTATAGTTCAAAACGGTTTTAAAGATATGGCCGAACGTATCGATCAAAACAGTGCGGATATAAAAGTATTACAGACGGCGGTTAAAGAAAATACTATTGATATAAAAAGGTTAGAAATTTCGGTAGGGGAAAATACCACCGAGATTAAAAAAATCAACAAACGCATTGGACGAGTTGAAAACATTTCAAGTGATCATGAAGAGCGTATCCGTAAGATTGAATAATTGATATAAAAAAGAGCGGCGGTTAAGCGGCTCTTTTTATTTGAGTTACCGGCAAAGAAGGCGTTCAATCTCCTGCCAGGATTGCAGAATATGAACACCCGTCAGGTCTTTTTTGAAGAGTAGAACATCTTCCATAATCGGCTGAAACAATAATCGATGCGGTACGAAGGAGAGATGACTCATCACTTCCGGCCGGTCATCGATCATGTGAGTTACGCCGTGGCGTCTGCAGATCGGCGCTTTTTCATGGCGCTCGGCGCAGAACTCGACATGGTTCGGTGAAATGTCTGTTTCTGCGTAGAAGTCGTGACGCAGAAGCCAGGCGATCGCTCTTACTTTTTGCTCGGCGTTGACTTTGGAAACGATGTAGACGTTTTCGCCGAAGCGTTCGTTAACCAATCTTTTCAATAGTCGAAAGCAATCGGGGTAGGGATTTTTATTCGGGTCAACAATCGTTCTTCCCAGATCGACACCAAGAACTTCGCTCACTTTTTCCTCCCTTCAAGCCATTCTTTGATTTCGTCTATCTTGGTTTTGTGTACAATCAAGTGGTGACCTCGTTGGGGTGTAAGCGAACGAGTCGGTGTCGCTTCGATTTCCTCCAGTCCGTCCTCGTGAACTTTCAGAAAACTGAAACCTAATTTCTTCGTAATGCCGTAGAGCGGGCACCAATCCCAGGCCGTGGCGGGTAAGAAGACGACCGCCGCGCCAACTTCACCTTTCCATAATCTGATCATCATCGTGCTGATGCCGCCGGATTCGATGTTAACGTCTTTAAAGAAACCGCCGGTGTCCTTTGGTAACGACATCTCTCGAAGAATATTCGGGAGTTTCGTGGGATGATCGCGGAGAATGATGTACTGGTCTTGCAGCTTCTTTTCATTGGGAACGGAGAGAGAAATGCTGTGGCCGTTCCAGCTGTAGATGACCTCTTCATTGGGGAGGTAGCCGATGATTTCGCCGGTGCCGGAGTTGCCGACAAAAGCGCTGATGACTTCTTCGTCGTTCTTACTGACGAGTGCTACCATCGTGCCGACGCCGCTTGTTTGTCTGCGAATGGAAGCCTTGGTGCCGTCGATTGGGTCGATGACGACGTAGTCTTTGTTCGAATTTTGCTGAAGACCGTTTTCCTCGGCGACGTAATCAAAGTGATCCTCGAGACCCTTGAGGTATTCGACATAGGTGGTTTGGGCCGCCACATCGTTTTCTCCGAATTGCTCGGTTTCGTTCTTTAGATTTACCTTCTCTTGGATGCGGTTTTCGGCGAACCAGTTGCGTCTGATGGTGGCGAGGCTGGCGATTGCCGCAGCTTGGATGGCTAGACCGATCTGTTTGTGTGTATTCATATTTTTATTAATGTGCTTTTCTTCTAAAGTAACTATACCTCAACGATTGTTGCCTGTCGGTGAATTGTAGTAGTATTGTACCTTATTTTTATTTAATTACTGAAAATCCTTGCAAATAAAGGATTTTATGCTATTATTAATGTGTATAATAATTAATACAAATATGAAAAAAAAGACCTTTTTGGAAAAAATTGGATTTAGCCCTCAAGAAAGCCTCATTTACCGCTCTTTACTTGAGCGGGGGCCATCATCGATTTCCGAGCTCATGCGGTCGACCGGTTTGTACCGGCCAACAATCTACGCGACTTTACCGCTGCTTATTGATAAGGGTTTGGTGACCTCGGTTCCCAAAGGTAAAACAAAACGATACGCTGCTCAATCGCCACAAAAGATTGAAGCGGTCTTTAGAGATCTCGCCGCGGAATTTTCAAACGAAATGGCGGTAATGGAAGAAGAATTTAAAATAAATCAAAAAAAACCGGTCGTTACGTACACTGAAGGCGCTAAGGGGATTACGGCGGCGTACTCTGATGTTGTCCATAGTTTGAAAAAGGGTGATATGTACTATCGATATAGTTCGGCGAGTGTCCTCAATCGCGAAAAGTATGTTCCAAAAGATTATCGCGAAGTTCGTGATAAAAAAGGACTTGAGCGTCTAGTTATTACCAATCTTGCTTCTAAAAATAAACACAGTAACCGGCTTGGCCGAGAAATCAAGGCTGTCCCTAGCGACTTCGATCTTTTTAACTACGATATTACCCAGGTTATTTACGGAAATAAAGTAGCGATCATGGACTACAGTACAAAAACGACCATCACCATCGAAAATCCTATGTTTGCCGAATTCCAAAAGAAAATCTTCAAGCTGTTGTTTAAGAAGCTTTAGTTTTTTTATAGTGATTAATAAAATTAAGAGTGTTTTGGCGGTCGCGCAAAGCTTTATGGGCCGATTTCTCAAGAGGTAAAAGCAGGTGTTCCAGACGACTTCTATCTTTTATTGATGTGAGGGCGGTCAAGGCCGAGCGAGCAGCGTTAACATTTTCCAAAATTTTTCGACAGACTCCGGGTAACGTTTTTTTCCAAAAAAGTTTTTCCAGTAAGGGCAGGTCATTCCGACGATCGAAGGAAAAATTGCCGTGATGTTTTTTCCATTGGCGTAAGAGCAGGGCACTGGCAGGATTTATGAGTCCTCGTTCCAAATCTTTTCTCCAGTCATGAGCGTCGTCGTTTAGTTGTTTGGCGGTAAGATAACTGAGGAAAAATTTTTTTGTAAGTGGTAGAGTCCGGTGCGGTGAGCGACCTCGGGCATTTAATGCAAGTGGTCCCAAGGCATGACCCATGGATTTTTCGGCAATGATAGAGTAATTCCGATAGCGCGGCAAGCCGCTGATCTGAGCGATATTTTTTCTATAAGTAAATTTGCAATGGGCAGCCTCCCAGGCGTTGGCTTTTTCCATTGAAGCCATCATCTCTTGGAAAACCGAGAAGTATTTAGTGGGGAAAGCTTTGGCGTATGCAAGGGTGGTTTTTTGAAGGAGAAGATTGGCTAGGGGCAAGAGATTCGTTCCACTATCGGCGTCGAGTAGATTATCGTAGATGCGATAGACTATCCAACCGAAAAGGTTAAGCCTGCCGAGCTCGAGTGTCTGTTCGTTGCATCTTCGACCGGTGGCGGCGTTCCACCATACAGGTAGAAGAGTTATTTCACCTCGGCTGTCTTTGGTCACTGTCTGGTTGAGTATCTTTTTAAAACTTGATCGCAGAACAGCTGGAAATTCGTCGACGCTCGCCCAAGCCGCCTTTTTTATACATTCGATAATCCGCTGTTCTTTTCTTTTGTTGGTAGCTTCCCTCTCTTCCTGGATTTTCTCAAGATAATGATTAATGGTGTAAGCAGAGATCGCTGCGGTAAGAGCGATGCTGCCATTGTACATTCGGTAGTGGTTGATGGCAGGATCAATGCAGAAAGGTTGAACCGAGGGTATTTCCTCGGCGAGCTTTTCAATTTCGGTTTTAATTTTTTGGCTAGGCAGACCTAGGTTGAGAAGTGAGCCGAGGCGGATAGCTTGATCAAGTGGTTTGGAAGGCTTTTTACGCAGTAGTGCGATTAGTTTTTTATCGTGTTTGCCTCTATAGGAGCGAGAAATATAAAAGATAGTCGGATATATTGTCGGATAAAGGGGCAAGGGGATATTGTGTTGAAAAATTTTTTGATCACTAAATTCATGTATTTTGGGAAAAGACAATGTCATGGTAAACAGTAATAGAGA
>CAZYVN010000009.1:0-5215 GCA_964650925.1 uncultured Candidatus Saccharibacteria bacterium | reverse complement strand
AGATTGTCTGATATATTGTCTGATAATAGGCAGAGTTGAGTTTTGATTGAATAATTTGTTGATCCAGATAGTAAGTTAGTTCGGGTAAGTCAATTTCATTGAGATGAAGAAAGTAGGTGACATTCGCATTTACGGCAACATCAACATCCGACCATTTGTTCGCCCGGTCTTCCTTAACAAGCCAGGTTTTGTATGGACCACCGGGATTTTTTTCACACGAGGTGAGAAGTTTCGTTATTTTAACCAGATCGTCTGACTTAAAGTTTTCCGGTTCTGTTAGATGAAGAGCGTTTAGAGCACAGAAGGTGTCGTCAAGGTCATCAGGCAAAGGTATTTCTTCAGCTTCTTTACTTTTTCTTGCCCAATAATTCCAGGAGCATAACGGGCTTTTCTCTCTTAATAGGAAAGCTCTACCCTTTTGAATTATCCGCTGAACAGAGTCATTTTTCGGTAATGTGGCTATAAAAGAAAGGATCAGCGACGTTGTAAATGTTGTAGTGTATCGAGCTTCATGTTCGTGTTCTCCAAATGAGACACTCTCAAAACTGCCGTCTTTCTTTTGGGCGGTTGCTATAATTTCGCCTAGATTGAGAAGTCTCTGCTCTAGATTCATGATGAAGTGGAAAGGTAACAGTAAATGTTGTGCCTTTATTTTCAGTACTTGAGACGGAGATACTGCCTTTAAAGTACTCAACGCTTTCTTTGGTATTTGCTAGACCGATTCCTGTACCGTTACCGCTTTTGGTAGTAAAGAATGGGTCGAATATTTTTGTCGTAAGATGAGGTGAAATACCGCACCCATCGTCACTCACTTTTAAGCAGATCCGGTCATCAAACCTCGTCAACGACAATCGCGCTTCTCTTCGTGAATCATTTTTTAATGGAATACCCTGGTAAGAATCAATGGCGTTTGAAATAAGGTTGACCACGATTTGATGGAATTTATAAGGATTACCGTAAAGAGTATAGGGCGTAGCCGCGTCGAAATAGATATCGGCGTGGTTATGCCGAGCTTTGGGAGATAACAGTTCGATCGCCTGCTCGATTTCTTCGTTAATATTGAATATTTTCTCGCAGTCGTTCTGTTGGGTCTGCTTTCGGACACTGCTCATGAAATTCTCCATTCGTTGGGTTGCCCGGATTGATTTTTCCAGCAGCTTTTTAACATCGTAGACTCGGGGATCGATCACTTGATCTAGTTCGCCCGCGTAGAGATTAATGGCCTGGACCGAACTCATGAGATCGTGGTAGACACCCGACGAAAGCTTGCCGAGTTCGGCGAAATGGTAGAGTTGGGAGACTTTTTCGAATTGAGTTTTTCGGAGTTCTCGGGTTCGTTCCTCGACGGTGATTTCAAGATTATCACGTTCTTTGATGAGAAGATTTTCGGAATGGCGAGCTCGTTTTAATGATTTGATGATTTCTCGATTTGAGAGCCAGGATACGGTTGTGACCAGGAAGTAAGCAGCTGCATACTCTATAGGCTCTTTTAATTTTGCCGTTTCCGACATCCAATACAGCCTCGGATTAAATATCCCTTCGATCTGGGCATATCCCAGGCCGATCATTGAGAGGCTCACCACCAAGGTCATGAAGAAACTAAAGCGGGTACTTATCAAGATGCTGGCGACCACAATAATGATGACATTTCCCAAAACCGCGAACGGCAACTGAAAGCCCCACTCGAAAGCGGTGTAGAAAAGACCCAGGTAGTAAAGGCCAATCAGGGTATACGAAGTCTGCTTCGAGTAGCCTTTTCGAGAAAGATAGAGTAGGAATACGAAGAAGAAGGTAACCAAACTGAAGAGTTCCGGCGGCGTGCCACGGTAATCTTCACCCTTTGTCATCCAAGAATAAAGCAGAATGATTTCCAGAAAAAAAGTCAAAACAATCGAACCGATGAGGATGATGTTGAGGATGAATTCGCGTCTCGCTACGTCTTCGTCGCGCGAGCGTGGAGTGACGAATGTTCGGATAAGAAAATGGATACCCCGTGTAATACGATTATATGCATCCCTCATATAACCAATTTTCAGTAGAGTATCCATTTTGCTCGAGCCCGTTTAATCTTCCCAAGGAATAAAGTTTTCTCCATTCAAAGCCCGATTATCAAGCTTTTCCGGATTTCTCGCTTTTTTATCGCTGAGAATATCGCGCATAAGAGTACTCATAGTGTATCGTATGTTAGTAGTAAATAATAGTGGGTGAGTCGACCGTCTTACCCATGTACCAGTATGCACAATCAAGATGAAGAAAAGATGAAAAAATAATAAAGATTGTGGATAACTTATTTTTTGCTGTCGATTTTGTAACCTCGGCCGGGAACGGCTTTAATTAGTCGATGTTTTCGATTGGTGTCGATCTTGTTGCGAAGATTACGAATGTGGGCTTCGATCGTATTTGAAAAAGGATCGGCGTCCATATTCCAGACATGTTCCATGATTTCACCTCGAGAGACGACCGTGCCCTTGTGTCTGAGCAGGTATTCAAGAAGTAAGAATTGTTTTCGGGTTAAGTAAATGAGTTTACCGCCGCGGCTGACTTGGCGTTTGTTGATGTCGAGGACGATGTCTTCGACGGTAAGATGATTGTTTTCAACAATAGGCGGCCGTCGCAGAACCGCCTGGATCCGAGCCAAGAGTTCTTTAAAAGAAAATGGTTTTGTGACGTAGTCGTCGGCACCGTTTTCAAGCAAGGTGACTTTGTCGGGAATTTCTGATTTTACCGAGAGCATGATGATGGGTACGGTCCGACCGCTTTCGCGTAGTTCTCTGCAAATTTGGAAACCGGTTTTGCGTGGCAAAATATTATCAAGGAGAATAATATCGTAATCGTTTGTCCTCGCGATGTATGAACCTTTTTCGCCGTCTTCGGCAACATCGACGACAAAGGATAGATATTCAAAAGAACGCTTGAGAAGAAGAGAATTGTCGAGTTCGTCTTCGATGATAAGGATTTTCATGAGTGTTTATAGCCTACCACAGCTCTTTATTAATTCTGTGGAATAACCTCATAAAAAATTCATAAATTCTTCATAACTTTTAAAATGCCTCTCAATGACAGTCTATAATAAAAAAACAGTTTTTGATTTTTTTGATATGATATACTAAAATTATAATTCATTTAGCATTAATTTCTAAGATATATGGAGAAAAAAGGAAAGGATTTGACAAAGGAACCGCCTCGCAGCCCGCACGAAAAGATCGGTGGTTTTAAAATTATTGCTCGAACAATTGATAAATGCAGGGCAAAACTCTGGGGTAACATCGGCGAGTACCATTTTGATTGCCCACTCGACAACACATTATTCGGTTTTAAGGCTATTAAAGGTGAGGATTTCAAAAAATTCGTGGAAACCGGCGCGTCGGACCAGGAAGTTGCCGATTGGGTAAAGAAAAACGGTATTCAAAGAACGGATGCGGAGATTGAAGAATGGAACAAGAAAGTATCGGCTGAAAACTACAGTAACAATCCGGATAAACAGGCCTGGTTAGCCGGTGAAGTGGCCAAAGCCGGTATGCCAAAGGGTACCACGCTCTTCAATTGGCTTGATCAGGACGATAAAACGAGTTTCAAGAAATAATTTCTTAAGGCTAACCTTGGTTTTTGGTAATCGATTTCCTATAATCAAAATAGGGGATCGATTATTCGTTTTAATCCAAAAAACATATGGCATTACTACAAAAGAAAGGAGCACCGCTTAGTTCGCTTAATGATTTGTTGGTCTTGGAACTTCAGGATCTCTATAGCACCGAACAGCAGATCATCAAAGCCATGCCGAAGAGGATATGTAAAGCGCGCAATTTTAGAACTTTTTCATCATTTCTTCATTTTGATGTGGTAGTATGAAATCCTCCCCGGCCCTCCTTTTCCAAAGGAGGGCGACGGGGTGAGATGGTTTATGCTGATAATATATAATTCCAAGTTAAAATCACGCGCTGTGGAGTTGAGAACAGGTCAGACTCACGCAGAAAATTTACTCTGGAAAAAAATTAGAAGGAAGCAGTTAAAAGGTCGACAGTTTTTACGGCAAAGACCAATTGGCCATTTCGTTGTTGACTTTTTATGCATGGAATTACATCTTATTGTTGAAGTTGGTGGTCTAATACATGGGAATTTGAGAGAAAAAGATCTCGAAAGGCAGAGAAAATTAGAGAGTTTGGGGTTTCGAGTGTTAAGATTTAGCAATGAAGAAGTCGAGAAAGATATGTATCATGTCATCCAAACAATTTATCAGTATATATAAACTAACCACTTTACCCTCCTTTGGAAAAGGAGGGCTAGGGAGGATTTTCCTATGACCCAACTTGACGCGCTCGACATTTTAAAGATGGGACACAACGTCTATTTGACCGGCTCGGCAGGGAGCGGTAAGACCTACGTGCTCAATCAATACATCAATTATTTAAAGGCGCATGGCATCGGCGTGGGGATTACCGCTTCGACCGGTATCGCCGCGACCCATTTAGGCGGCACGACAGTCCATTCTTGGACGGGTATTGGCATTAAGGATTATCTGAGCGATTACGAGATCGATAAGCTCGAGCAGAGACAACCGCTCTGGAATCGTTTTAAAAAAACGAGCGTCCTCATTATCGACGAAATTTCAATGCTTGATGCTACCCGTCTCGACATGGTTGACCGGGTTTGCAAATCATTTAAACGAAACGAAGAGCCTTTTGGTGGTATGCAGGTCGTGCTTTGTGGGGATTTTTTTCAATTGCCGCCGATTTCCCGAAATGAAGACTTGGCTAAGCTCGCCTATCACGCCCAATCATGGAAAGAGGCCGATATTAAAACGTGTTATCTCCACGAACAGCACCGTCAAAATGATCCTGATTTCACCAAAGTTTTAAACCATATCCGCGCCGGTAAAATCCGTGAAGAGCTGGTAACGCTCCTTAAAAGCCGGATGAATGTTGATCTTGAAACGGTTACCAAGCTCTACACGCACAACGCCGATGTCGACTCCATGAATCACGACGAATTACGGAAAATTGACGACGACGAGAAGATCTTTGTAATGCAGGGTTACGGAAAACCTTATCTCGTAGAGGCGCTCAAGAAAAGCTGTCTGGCGCCTGAAAAATTACTGCTTAAAAAAGGCGCGCAGGTGATGTTTGTCAAAAATAATTTTGACGCCGGCTATGTCAACGGCACGCTCGGTAAAATCCTGAATTTTGACGAAGCGACCAACCCGATCGTTGAGACGGTA
>CAZYVN010000008.1:0-9869 GCA_964650925.1 uncultured Candidatus Saccharibacteria bacterium | reverse complement strand
ATTGTTCAAGCCATTCGTTATTTCACGCCTACTTAAGAAAGAACTCGCTTACAACATCCGCGGCGCCGGCCGACTGATCGATGAAGGTATTCCGGAAGTTTGGGCTATTCTTGAAGATGTTATTAAAGACAAGTACGTTCTTCTTAACCGTGCGCCGACCCTTCACCGTCTCGGAATTCAGGCCTTTAAGCCGACCCTTATTGAAGGTAACGCTATTCAGGTTCACCCACTCGTTTGTACTGCTTTCAATGCCGACTTCGACGGAGACCGGATGACCGTTCACGTACCGCTTGGAGTTGAAGCTCAGACCGAAGCGAGAGAGATCATGGCTGCCAACCGCAATATTCTCAAACCTGGAAACGGTGATCCAACCGTTGTCTCGAAACTTCTTGATATTGTTCTCGGTTGTTATTGGATGACCAAATCAGTCGACGGTGACAAAGGTGAGGGCAAGTACTTCCCAAGTACCAACAGCGCCATTACCGCTTACGATTTTGGTCAGGTTGGTTTTCGAGCCAAGATTAAAGTCTTGCCGACCGACACCCCTAAATATCGTCAGTTTGAAAATAAAGTTTTTGAAACGACCGTCGGTCGACTACTCTTTAACTCGGTTCTACCTTCCGATTACGCCTACATCAACAAAGAAATCGACCGAAAGAAAATGGCGTTCACTATCGACGACCTTATCAACAAGTACGGTATTGAAAACATCCCGAACATCCTCGACAAGATCAAGGCTTTCGGTTTCAAGTACGCCACTCACTCGGGTACAACCTGGGGGATTGACGACATTCAGATTCCTTCCGGCAAGCACGATGTCATCACTAAAGCCAAGGCTCAATCCGAACTCGTCATGCGTCAATTCAACGAAGGTTTGTTAACCGACGATGAACGATTGCGAAAAAATCTTGAAATTTGGCACAAAGCAAAAGGCGATGTTGAAAAATTGATCCCAACCGCTCTTGATAAGATGGGCTCGGTTTACGACATGGTCACTTCCGGTGCTCGAGGTTCGCTTTCACAGATCACTCAGATGGCCGGTATGAAAGGTCTTATCACCAACACCGCCGGTGAGACTATCGAATTGCCGATTCTTTCGTGTTCAAAGGAAGGATTGACGCCGATCGAATACTTCATCACCACTCACGGTTCTCGAAAGGGTCTAACCGACACCGCTCTAAACACCGCCAAAGCCGGATACCTCACCCGAAAACTCTTCGTTGTGGCTCAAGATATCATGGTTACCGAAGATGACTGCAGCAGCAAGGAATTCATTGTTATTAAAAAAGACAGCGGTCTTGGTATTGAAATTCCGCTTTCGAAAAATATCCGTGGCCGAATTCTCGCTGCAGATGTCCTTACACCAAAAGGCGAGACAATGTTTAAGAAGGGTCATCTCGTCACTAAGGATGAAGCTCATGCTATTGAAGATGCTGGTATCACCGAAGTTCATGTTCGCTCGCCGCTCTCGTGTCGAAGCGTTAAGGGTGTGTGCGCTCGTTGCTATGGTGTCGATCTTGGTAAAAATAAACTTGTCGAAATCGGTGAAGCGGTGGGAACCGTTGCTGGCCAAGCGATCGGTGAACCGGGAACTCAGCTTACGATGCGGACCTTCCACTCCGGAGGAACAGCATCGGTGGGTGGAGACATCACTTCCGGTTTGCCTCGAGTTGAAGAAGTTTTTGAAAAACGCCGACCAAAAAATCCGGCTGTCGTCAATATTGTCGACGGCGTGGTCTCTGAAGTGACCGATCTTGGTAAGGAAAAAGTCATCAAGGTGGTTCCCGAACTCGAAGATCGAGCCAAGGGCAAGAAAAAGGAAGTTGAATACAGCGTTAACTACAAGCGAATGCCATTGGTTAAAGTTGGCGACAAGGTCAAAAAAGGTGACATCGTCACCGATGGTTCGGCCGATATTGAAGAAGTCTTCAAGTATGGCGGTAAAGAAAAGGCCAAGGATTACGTTATCGCCGAAGTTTCAAAAATTTACGAATTACAAGGCGAGACCGTTTCTCGAAAGCATATTGAAGTGATCGTCAAGCAAATGTTTTCTCGACGTCGAATCAAGGACGCCGGCGGCACGACCCTTTCTGTCGGCGACATCGTCGATTCATTCATGCTTGAAGAAGAAAATACTCTGGCGACCGAAAAGGGCAGGGAAGAAGCAAAGGCCGAGTCGATGGTCATGGGAATTACCGAAGTATCGCTTTCACGAAAGAGCTTCTTATCAGCGGCTTCATTCCAGCATACGACTCGCATCCTCATCAACAGCGCTATTCGCGGCAGTACCGATAAATTGAATGGCCTCATGGAAAACGTCATCATTGGCCGACTTATTCCAGCTGGTACCGGTTTTCCGGATTCACCGAAGAACAACATGATAAAAACTCTCGAAGAAGCCCAACCGGATCAGGAGGAGTAATCTCACTCCGCCACTTCGCGAGCGACCCCCGTCCGAACGGATCATCCGGGTGAGCTCTCCTTAATCAGGAGAGGGAACTCAGAACCCAAAAAGAAGCCCCAACAGAGGGCTTCTTTTTGCTATATTGACACATAGCTTTCAAAATTATGTTCAGCCCATTGGGAACTGAAGAATTGAGAGCGGCAAAGTAAAAAACCTCGAAAGAGATAGGGTCGAGCGAAAGCTCATAAAAGGATAAATGTGCTGCCCGCACTTGTGCGCCACAGCCAGAACAAGAACCTAACCCCTCTTCAAGTAGAGACAGCGGCTAACTCACATAGTTAGCCGCTCGATTTTTGTATAAGTCGGAATTTAGCGGTTGCACCGCTAAAAAAGAACCGGGCAAGGATCTGTTTTTGTTATCTTGTAGTGTTTTCACGTCTTTTTTAATTCTTAAATTGAGGAAGGAGACCATAGAAAATATTATAAAAAAGGTTTACTAAGGGCTGTTATTATCCCACGAGAGAAGGATTTGCCCGTATTTATTATTCTCAATAATTTGCGTACCTTGGTATTATCTCTACCCTCATCTTTGTATATCAGTTGGGTAATAAAGCGGGACGAAATAGAAGTTCTCGTAAAAAGGATTCGGTAAGAGTATAATAGGACTCATGTCCACTAGCGTCGAACAGATCAAACAGCGGCTTTCTATTGTCGACGTGGTTGGCTCCTATGTGAAGCTTGAAAAGGCCGGCTCCAGCCTCAAGGGTCGTTGCCCTTTTCACAACGAGAAAACTCCAAGCTTCTTCGTTTCGCCTGACCGGGGGACTTACTATTGTTTTGGTTGCAACGCCAAGGGCGATATTTTTGAGTTCGTCCAGAATTTCGAAGGGCTTGATTTCATGGGGGCGCTTAAAACCTTGGCTCAAAGAGCCGGCGTCGAGATTGTCCGCGAAAATCCTGCCGCTCGAACTGAAAAAGAAAGGCTCTACGCGATCATGGAAGAAACCTGCCGTTTCTTCCAAGCTCTACTCGATCTTTATCCAGAGGCTAGGAATTATCTCAAAGGTCGCGGTCTTAGTGACGAAACAATAAAAGAATTCAGAATCGGTTTTATACCTGACGAATGGCGAAAACTTCACAGCCATCTACGGACAAAAGGTTACTCGGACAACGACATTGAAAAAGTAGGGTTGAGTAAAAAAAGCGAGGCAGGTTACTACGATCGCTTTCGTGGCCGGATTATGTTTCCGATTAATGACGCCGGTGGTCGGGTAATCGCTTTTTCGGGACGAATCTTGGGTGAAGGCGAGCCAAAGTATTTAAACAGTCCTGATACGGTACTCTTTAACAAAAGCAACGTTCTCTATGGTATTGATAAAGCCAAAACCCACATTCGTCGACTTAACTTTTCGATTCTGGTTGAAGGGCAAATGGATTTGATCATGTCTCACCAGGCCGGTTATCGAAATACCGTCGCTGTTTCCGGCACCGCTCTTACCGATTCACTTGTTTCAAAAGAAAATATCGTCAATAATCTTGGACTTGTCCAGCGACTGTCTAACAACATGGTTTTGGCATTCGACGCCGACAGTGCTGGTCTGCGGGCAGCCAGTCGCTCCGCTCAAATAGGGTTATCTCTTGGGATGGATATTAAGATCGCTGTCATTAAGGAAGGGAAAGATCCCGCCGATTTCATCTTAGCTCGTCCTGAAGGCTGGAAGGAAATCATTAAACATTCTTTGCCAATTATTGATTTCCAGATTGAGCAAGTGATGAGTCAATCAAACGACTCTCGAAAGGTTGCGAAACTCATGCGTGAAAGTGTCTTGCCTTATATCGCCGTTCTCGGCAGTCGCATGGAGCAGGCTCATTTCGTGAAAAAAGTTCATCAAAAAACCGGTATCGATGAACCATTGATTTGGGAAGATATTGCTCGACTACCTCGAGCGCCGATCGAAGGATCAGGCGCCGTAACCGCCACCCCCGCGAAAACTCAAGAAGACGATCGAAGAGATTCAATCGGTCGCCAGCTCGTTGGCGTTCTCTATTGGCAAGAAACTGTACCCGAATCTGTCATTAATATCGGAGAGATCAGGCAAACAATCGCTACAATCGCAGGGGAGCAGTATTTAAAGACCTTTGAATTTAAAGACGAAATCGAAAAGAGTGAGGTTATTTTTCGAGCTGAAGTAACATTTCCCAATGACGACAGTTTAAAAAAAGGTGTGGCGGAATTACTGACCCATTTCGAAGAAGAACACCTGAAAAAGCTTTTTTCCCAGAAAATGCTTAATCTTGCCGAAGCTGAAAGACGTGCCGATGCTGCTGCGGCAACGACTATTCTCCAGGAATGCCAAGCATTGTCGCGTCGCCTCGAAAATCTCAAAAGAAGAGCCTAGGTAATTGTCAAAGCTCTTGGAATGATGTAATATAATAAGGTTACCTCTTTTTCATATGAAAAAATCTAAAAAAACAAAGCCAAAAGCCAAAAAAACGGTTTCGGTCAAGAAAAAACCCATTGCTAAGGGCGTAAAACCGGCAAAAATCAATAAAAACAAGGTTCTTGAGCACAAAGCCGAGAAACTTATGCTTAAGGGGAAAGAGAGAGGCTTCGTGACGTATGACGAAATTCTTAAAGAGTTTCCAACTGTCGAGGAGGATATCATGTTCCTCGATGATCTCTACAGCAAGTTTGCGGTGGCTGGTATCGACGTGCTCGAAGGTGGCGGTATCCTCGAAGTCGAACCCGAAGAAACGGCACCTAAAAAATATGTCTACGGCAAAACCGATTCAAGCTACGATTCAATTCAGATGTATCTAAAGGAGATTGGTCAATACCCGCTGGTCTCAGCTGCCGATGAAAAAGATTTGGCCCGTCGGATCGAAAAGGGAGATATTGAAGCCAAAAATCTATTGGCCAGAGCAAACCTCCGTCTGGTTGTCTCCATTGCTAAAAAGTATGTCGGTCGCAGCCCGGACCTGACCCTTCTTGACCTGATTCAGGAAGGAAACCTGGGTCTTTTCAAAGCCGTTGATAAATTCGACTGGACAAAGGGTTATAAATTTTCAACTTACGCGACCTGGTGGATTAGACAGGCTATTACCCGCGCTCTTGCCGACCAATCTCGCACAATCCGCGTGCCCGTCCATATGGTTGAAACAATCGCTAAATACAAGCAGGTGGTACGACGACTTTCCCAAGACCTCGGCCGTGAACCTTTGGCCGAAGAGATCGCCACCGAAATGGGATTGGATGTTGACAAAATTTACAATATTGAAAAAATCGATCAGGACACCATTTCTCTCGAAAGTCCGGTCGGCGATGACGGCGATGAAAAATCAACTCTCGGCGACTTCCTTTCCGATGATAAAATTCTTTCACCGGATCAGGACTCATCACGACGCATTTTGGGTGACCAAGTTAAGGAAATTCTCAACGACCTTTCGCTCAAGGAACGAAAAATTCTCGAAATGCGACACGGTCTCGTCGATGGCATTACCCACACTCTCGAGGAAGTCGGCAAGGAATTCGGCGTTACCCGTGAACGTATCCGCCAGATTGAAGCCAAAGCTCACGACAAAATCCGCGAGCACGAAAAAATAAACCGCTTACGTAATTATTAAATAAAAACCAAGGTTAAACCTTGGTTTTTGTTTCAGTGACTAAAAGCTGCTTTGAAATCTTCAGCACTTTTTTGAGCGATCTTGGCGACCTCCTTGAAAACTTCTTCATCGGTTGGCGAAACCTCGTATTTGAGCGGTAACGTGGCGCCGATTATGGTCGGGTGGGGAACTCTTAAAACATCAAAAAGAACTACTTTTTTCATCGATTGAATAGTAACTGATAGGATGGTTTCGGTCAAATGCCGTGGTATAATTTCCCACATGGATCCGCGTCTCGTTATCACCAATATTGGTTACACCATCTCCATTATTTTTACCCTCAGTATCGCTCTGTTTGTCATTGCTAAAGGCAAGGATCGCCGCCTATCGATCCTTTTTTTACTGATGAATATCGCCATCGCCGTTTTTGAAACGTCTCATTTGTTCGGCATTAACACCCTTGACCCTCATCTTTCTCGAGCGATTTTAATGTGCAACTTGGCCAATATTTTCATCGCTATCTTTGTCGCGCACTGGGTTCTGGCTCTTATCGGAAATGCAAAAGATCGTTTTTTAGCTTTGGCGGTTATTGATGTTTCAGGATTACTGCTTTTTCTTTTTTATCTTTTTAATCCCAATTTATTTTTGCTTGATTCAGTGCCGAAAATGTATTTGCCGAATTATTACCAGCCGGCCAAATGGTACTGGCTTATCACTGCGTATTTTGAAATTGTCGGGGTTTACTTTTTGACGGAAATTGTGGTCGCCATTAGAAGAACCACTGACGCCGTAGTGAAAAATCGTCTTCGATACGTTTTTTGGGGACTCATTTTCGGTTTTATTATTGGTTCATCGGCGGTATTGCTTGTTTATAATATCGAAGTCGATCCGCTCTGGTCGATGTTCTTCAGCCTTTACACCGTCCCGTTCGCTTACGCTATTTTAAAATACGATCTCATGGATATTAGAATCATTGCCAAGCGTGCTTTTATGTATGCGGCGTCGGTCGGGATTGTTAGCGTTTTTATTTCATTCTTAAGTTTCTCAAACGATTGGCTTACCCAGAATATTGTGGGTTTTCCGGCCTGGGTAATGCCCCTCATTTCTGCCTTCATCGCTGTATCAATCGCGGTTTTCGTCTGGAATAAGATCCGAGAAGCCGATGTATTAAAGTATGAATTCATAACGATTATCACTCATAAATTGCGTACGCCGCTTACCCGCATTAAATGGTCGACTGAAAATTTAGCCGGCACGGTGACCAGTCCGGAGCAGAGACAGGGCATACAGGATATCAATTACGCCACTCGATCGCTCGTCGATCTTACAAACACCCTGGTCTCTCTTTCCAATTCCGAATTTTCCTTGGAACGCTACGACATGGAACCTTTTTCCTTTGGTGAATTGGCCGAGGAAATAGTCGAAAAAAATATCAGCCGGGCGCATAATAAAGAAAGCTCGCTTGTCATCGAAGGTGGCGAAGAACTCATCATGGTGAAAGCCGACAAAGATAAAATAAGTTTCGTCATGCAGACGTTTGTCGAGAACGGCATCAATTACACTTCTCCGGGCGGCACGATTTCCGTTTCTTTTGCCAAGAAAAATCGGGAAGTGTGGTTTGAGGTGAAAGACAACGGCATCGGTATTGCTAAAGAAGATATACCGCGCGTTTTCAATAAATTCTATCGAACGCCAAACGCCAAACAGGCCGATACCGAAGGAGTGGGTATCGCTCTCTATATGGCAAAAATTATTATTGAACGACACGGCGGCAAGATTTCGGCTAGTTCAGAGGGAATCGGCAAGGGAAGTCGTTTTGTATTTTCGCTGCCTCTGTAAGGTGGTATACTTTTCCTCATGACCTCTCCCGAATTCGAAAAACGCTACACACGACTCAACAAAAAGCAAAAAGAGGCGGTTGATACCATCGAAGGCCCGGTAATGGTCATAGCAGGGCCTGGGACAGGCAAGACGACCATATTGACTCTGCGTATCGCTAATATCCTCAACCAAACCGACACCCCGGCCTCGGGCATTTTAGCCATTACTTTCACCGATGCTGGTGTTAAAGCGATGCGAGCCAAACTTAAGGAGGTGATCGGCGCCCGGGCCCACGAAGTCCGGATCCATACCTTTCATAATTTCGCCTCAGCCGTTATCGCCGAATTTCGCGACCATTTTGTCCACCTTGATCGGACGACCCAGCTTACTGATATCGAAGCCGAAAGTTTAATCCGCGACCTTTTGGCCCAAGAAAAGTTCAGCGACTTGCGACCTTTCGGCAATCCTGATTTTTACTTACCCAAGATTATAAGTGCTATCAGTGACTGTAAACGTGAAGCCTACACGCCCGAAATGTTGAAGATCTTTCTTAAGGACGAGATAAAGCGGATCGAGGCCGATGAGGAATCATATTCAACTCGGGGTAAAACCAAGGGCGAGCTCAGAGCCGAAGTCAAAAAGACTATGGAAAAATGCGAGCGGTCGCTGGTTTTTGCCGATCTTTACGCTGCCTATGAGGCGAAGAAAAAGGAACAACGGAAAATGGACTTCGATGATCTGATTGCCGAACTTTTGATTGCCCTTAAGCGCGACGAATTGCTCTTGAGAATGCTCCAGGAAAAGTTTTTGTACCTTTTGGTCGACGAACATCAGGATACTAACAATGCCCAAAATGAGTTGATCCGCCTTCTGGCCGGTTTTTTCGATACCCCGAATGTTTTCATCGTCGGTGATGAAAAACAGGCGATCTATCGTTTCCAGGGAGCTTCGGTTGAAAACTTTTTGATGTTTAAAAGTCAATGGAAGGATATACATGTCATTCATCTAGAAAATAACTATCGTTCTCACCAACGGATTCTTGATGCCAGTTTTTCGATGATTGAAAACAATTATGAAGGAGACGAATATGATTATTTACGCATCAAGTTAAAGTCCGGTAATGACGAGTCGCCGCAACCCATTGACATTGTCGAAGCACATGATGTTGAAGCGGCTGAAGAGTATCTTGTCAAAGAGCTCAAGAACATCAGCCAAAAAAATCCTGAAGCAACCGTTGCCGTCATCACTAAAACAAACCGCGACCTGGAGCGAGTGTTGCGGCTGTGTGAATCGAATGGTATTGCCGTCGCTTCCGAACGAAGTATTGATATTTTCAACCATCCGGCCGGGACGCTTTTTTTTGATTTGGCCGAGTATCTCTACGATCCTAGCCGAGCTGATCTTTTAGGAAAAAGCTTGATTGCCGGGTTATGGAAGTTACCATTTGAAGATTCAATTGAGTTCATGAAGGCCGTGAGAGCCGGTAAAAAAATTGAACTTGAGAAAAAAATCCCGGCGCTCGGAGCGGTCAGAAAATCATTAACCGTAGAGGCGCCACTGGGTTTTTTAATTAATCTTGCCCAAGAAACTGGTTTTGAAGACCTTGTCAGCAAGGATCCTTCGTATATTGAAGTCTGGCGGGGAATTGTTACTTTGGCCGAAAATCTGATCAGAGAAGGCGACCTGCAGGACCCTCGAGAATTACTGAAACGCTTGGTTGCGTATCGCACCTCTTCTGAAAGTCGCAGCATCAAGATAAAAGTCGGTACGCCGGATCTTGCCATCCGAGCCATGACTGCTCACGGCAGTAAGGGTCTTGAGTTCGATTACGTCTTTATTCCGTATGCCACGGAAGAGTCGTGGATTGGCAGAAATTGGGGTAGTTATTTTACACTACCGGCCGCAAGGGCTACGAATGATATAAGCGATGTCAGGCGACTTTTTTATGTAGCTTTGACCCGGGCCCGCAAACATGTCACTGTTCTCTTGAGTGCCGAAGAGTATGGTGAGGTATTGATCCCGCTCCGGTTTATCGATGAAC
>CAZYVN010000007.1:0-10608 GCA_964650925.1 uncultured Candidatus Saccharibacteria bacterium | reverse complement strand
TCCCGCACCAGCCGAAAAATTCTCCATATTATGTAAAAGAAAAACCGCTGTGAGGCGGTTTTTTTGTTATTATTTTGGCGCGGCTAAGACCTGGTGTTCAAATTCGTTCCAATCAACACGCTGGACCGAATCTTGATAGGACATCTGATAGAATAACCTAACTGCCTTTTCCTCAAGACGATAAGTTAGGTTTCTATCTCGTTGAAGATTGTCACGAAGTTTCTTCGCACAATCGCAAAGCTCAGAGTCTTCTGTTGCCGCCTGCGCGGCAATTTCACACTGAGCCATGATCCCCACGAGTTCTTTTACATGCGGAAAATATCTCGGAGGATTTTCATCAGCGATTTTTTTGCATGAGCCAATGGCCCACAGCAGCAGTCGCTTGGCAACATTAAAGTTCGTGCTCATACTAGCTGTAGTATAGCATGAATTATTATTTTTGTCCACAAACTACAGGCTGGCGATAGTGAGAGTAAAGGTCACCTTTTTACCCTGAACTTCAACATCAATCGTATGTTCCCCAACTTCTTTGATCGGCTTATCGAGCTTGATGAATTCCGGAGCGATGATTAATCGAGTTTGTTTGGTGATTTCCGGCGCAATTTCAGCCGCATGAATACCGGCGAAGAGATGACCCTTCTCATTGGCTTTGCCCCGCATCGCAACAGTAATACCATCAACATCCTTCAGATTCTTAAAAAGTAAATCGGCCTGGATCTTGCGTTCACCTTCCTCTCGAGCTTTTTCGAGATTAAGTCGTTTAATTGCACTCGCTGTCGCCGCTTCGGCCAAGCCTTTTGGAATCAGAAAATTCAAAGCGTGACCGTCAGAAACGTTTTTACTATCGAATTTTTTACCGACTGATGGTATGTCTTTAAGTAAGATAACTTTCATGGTATTTAAGTGATATGCTACTCACGTTAACATGTTATTTGCCGCTAAGCAACTCGACGGCCTTGTCCATTTGTGGATCAATTTTCTTGTCGATATCGGCCTGGGTTCGTTTGACTTCATAATCCGGCTTCAGTCCGCCCTCCGAAATCGAGGTGCCATTTGGAGTAAGCCAACGAGCAACCGTCACTTTAAGCGAAGTATCGGCGGTAATCGGTACCAGCTCCTGAACCGATCCTTTACCGAAGGTATTGACACCCACCAGTTTGGCTCTACCTTGTTCTTGCAAAGCACCCGCTAAAATTTCCGACGCCGAAGCCGAGCCGTTGTCCACCAGAATAATAAACTTAAGATTGTTGTCGAAAATGTTGTAACCTTTACTTCGGTAGTATTGTGGTGAACCGTTTTTACCAAAGTCCTCGCTTACGATAAGTTTTCCTTGCGGTAAAAACCAACTAGCCATATCGACAGCCGCCTCCAGATAACCGCCAGGATTGCCTCGCAGATCGAGAATCAGTTTATTCGAACCGGAATCCACAAACTGGCGAAGAGCGTTCCTAAAGAGTTCAGGCGAAGTAGCTGTGAAACTATCGAGAGTGATGACAAAGATACCGTCCTTACGTAGTTGAGTCTCGATAGTCGGCACATCAATGACATCTCGGATCATTTTAATATCGAAGGCTGCATTACGACCTTCGCGCATGACGGTAATCGTTACCGGTGTGCCTTTTGGTCCGCGAATAATCTTAACAGCGGCATCCGTAGTCATATCGATAGTACTCGAAGCGTTAATTTTAATGATCTTATCGCCCGCCTTGACCCCGGCTTTTTCGGCCGGACTACCTTTAAGCGGAGAAATAACCGTCAACACTCCGTCCTTGGTATCAATTTCCATGCCGACGCCTTCAAAATTGCCACTGATGTCGCTCTGGAACATCTTCGACTCTGCCGGCGGAAAGAAAACAGTGTACGGATCACCCAACGAAGCCGCTAATCCTTGGGCGGCGCCCCAGACTTTGGCCTGATCGTTTGGTAGCGGATGCTTGGTTGAGACGTACTTTTCGTTAAGGGTTTGCCAGACTTTCCAGAAAGGGGCGAAATCGACTTTAGCGGCCAGCGGGTTTTCTTTATTAACAACAGCATCGAGCTGATCGGCTTGAAGTTGATTTTTTGAACCGACAAACGCGCCCATCATGAAAACCGAACCAATGATTATTATAATCACCACTGCCAAAACGGCGTTCTTTATGTGTGTGTTACGCATTGTCTGTTCATTATCGCACGAGCCGATTTTCAACGCAATTATGTGATATACTGAATGTCGATGATTAAGAAGCATATTCACAACAATCTCGTCTGGGTTGACCTTGAATCGCCGACCGAGCTTGAAGTTCAATCGGTCATGCGTGAGTACGATCTTCATCCGCTCATCGCCGAGGAGTTGGTCACGCCGACAAGTAAGCCGAAAGCCGAGCGGTATAAAAACTGCCTCTACTGCATCTTTCATTTTCCCACGCTCAAACGCGGGCCGCGTTCGGATTCAGCTAAAGAAATCGATTTCGTGATTGGTCGCGACTTTATCATCACTTCACGGTTCGCCACAGTCGAGCCGATACTGGCCTTTTCAAAAATGTTTGAGGTTAACTCTATTCTTGAAAAAGAGGCCATGGGCAATCATGCCGGTTTGATCTTTTACTATATGATGCGCAAGCTCTATCGTCATGTCGGTCTCCAAATGGAGCATGTCAAAGGGAAACTCTGCGATGCCGAAAATAATATCTTTGAAGGAAAGGAGAAGGAAATGGTAGTCGAACTTTCAACATACGGTCGCGAACTTCTCGATTTTAAAGAAATTCTGATCGGCCATGAAGAAACCCTGGATTCTTTGGAAAAACACGTTCTGCCATTGCTTGGTCAAGAATTTGCGCCCTTTATAAATACCATTCGAGGTGACTATCAAAAGGCGCTCGGCATCGTTCTTACGAATAAAGAATTCTTAAATGATCTACGCGACACCAATGACTCCCTGCTTACCACCAAGCAAAACGAGACAATGAAAGTGCTCACCATGATGGCCTTCATTACCTTCCCTCTCTCGCTTATCACTGAAATCTTTTCAATGAATACCTCGCACGCGCCGATTCTTGGACAACCTCTGGATTTCGAAATCATCATTACTCTCATGGTAGTAGCAACCCTCGTAATGTTCGGCGTATTCAAATACAAAAAATGGCTGTAATCTCCCTATTCAACACCCTCACCAGAAAAAAGGAAGTTTTTAAACCACTTGTCGAAGGCAAGGTGGGCATGTATAACTGCGGCCCGACGGTATACGATCATGCTCATATCGGTAATTTGCGCGCCTATCTCTTTAGCGACAGCTTACGGCGGATGTTTGAATTTAATAACTACACCGTCAATCAAATCATCAACATTACCGACATTGGTCACCTCACTTCGGATGCCGATGATGGCGACGACAAAATGGTAAAAGCCTTAAAACGAGAAGGAAAACCAATGACTCTTCTCGGTCTGAAAGAAGTGGCTGATATTTACACGGCTTTTTTTGAAGCCGACCTAAAAAAACTCAATATTGAATTTCCGACCACAATGCCGCGGGCAAGCGATCATATCGAAGAAGATAAAGCATTGATCCAGATTCTTCTCGATAAAAAATTTGCCTACACTATCGATGATGGTGTCTATTTCGATACCGCTGCTTTTAAAAATTATGGAGTTCTCGGCGGATTATCCAATTCAATCGACGATTCGCTTCAATCAAGAATTGAAACAAACAGCGAGAAAAGAAACGCCCGAGATTTTGCTCTTTGGAAACGATCGACGAACGACATCGGCTGGCCTTCTCCTTGGGGTAAGGGTTTTCCAGGTTGGCATATCGAATGTTCGGCGATGGCAAGAAAGTACCTAGGCCAGCCTTTTGATGTACACACCGGGGGCATCGACCATATTCCCATCCACCATAATAACGAGATTGCGCAATCAGAGGCGGCCTACGACACGGAATTGGCGAGATGTTGGCTCCACAATGCGCATATCGTAATCAAAGGAGGTAAGATGGCGAAATCAAGCGGCAATTTTATAACTCTCGACTCTCTCACTGAAAAGAATATTGCGCCGCTCGCCTATCGTTACTGGCTTTTGACCGCTCACTATCGAACCCAAGTAAACTTCACCTGGGAAGCCGTCGGTGCCGCTCAAATCGCTCTCTTCAAACTTTATAATCACTTCTCCGAGTACGAAAATAGTACACGTGGTGAAATTGAGCAGAAATATTTAGAACAATTTGTTGCCGCTGTAAACGACGATCTTGATACCCCAAAAGCTATCGCGCTCCTTTGGCAGCTCATAAAAGATAAAAAAGTCTCGGGTCACGACAAGAAGGCAACCTTGATTGAATTTGATCGAGTCCTGGGCTTAGGTCTTTCGACATTCAAGCCTGAAAAAGAAAAAGTTGAAATTCCGCCTGAAATATATGCCCTGGCCGAAACTCGTGAAGAAGCGCGCAAAGAAAAAGATTTTGCAAAAGCCGACGCCCTTAGGAAGGAAATTGAGGCACGAGGGTTTGAGATGGAAGACACGAAGGAAGGAATGAAGATAATACAAAAATAATTCACCATACGCGGCGTACGAGGGACACTTTTCAAAAACGTTTTTAACTTTTTGAAAAGTCGTCCCGAAGTAGAGACGCGGGGATTTCGTTCGATAATTCTCTCATTCGAGTGCCCCGTCCGGCCGCTACAATTATAGCTTTCATAGAGGATTAGTATACCAGATTTTTACTGTCCACAAATTACAAACAGTTTATGACCACTTCCCTCTAAAATCTGGCCGGTGGTTATGCTACAATGCGAAGTATGAAAGGTCCCAACTTGCAACCGAAAAGCATCCGTATCCCGCCTCAAAGCGTCGACGCTGAAAAAGCCGTTCTTGGTTCGGTGATGCTCCGACCCGAGGCAATAAACGACGTCATCGACATTATCCGAGAAGAATCTTTCTATTCTCAGCGGCATCAGATTCTTTGGCAAACCATGCTCGAGCTTCAACGAAAAAACACACCGATCGATCTTCTCTCCGTCTCTTCACGCCTACGCGAAAAAAACCTGATTGATGCCGTCGGCGGTATGACCTACCTGACGGAAATCGTTCAAGGTGTGCCATCGTCGACCAACGCCAAGCACTACGCTGAAATCGTTCAAAAAAAATACATGATGCGCGGCCTCATCAATGCTTCCGAATTCATCGGCGAGCTTGGTTTTAATGAAGCCGAAGAGCTCGAAGAACTTCTCGATAAAGCCGAAAAAAGGATTTTTGAAGTAACCAATTATTCCGGCGTCCATAAGTTCATCGAGCTTAAAGATACCCTCGTCGAAGCCTGGGATCGCCTCGACAAACTTCACAAATCAAAAGACGAAATGCGCGGCGTCCCAACCGGTTTTCGCGAACTCGACAACAAACTCGCCGGTTTCCAAAAATCAGACCTCATTATTCTCGCCGCCCGACCTTCGATGGGTAAAACCTCGCTCGCTCTTGATATTGCCCGTCAAAGCGCCATTGTCCACAATATTCCGGTTGGTATCTTTTCTCTTGAGATGAGCTCTCAACAACTCGTCGACCGTATGATTGCCGCCGAATCAAAAGTCGATGCATGGAAGCTGCGTACCGGTAAACTAACCGCCGACGAAGAATTCAGCAGTATCCGCCAATCGCTCGACAAACTCTCCAAGGCGCCGATTTTCATTGATGACCAACCAGGCAACAACATTCTTAAAATGCGTTCGATTGCCCGCCGTCTCAAGAGCGAAAAGGGACTCGGTCTCATCGTCGTCGACTACCTCCAGCTTATGGTACCTACTCAATCCCGGCACAATGACAATATTGTCCAGCAAGTTACTGAAATCTCTCGATCGCTTAAAAACCTCGCTCGTGAGCTTGATGTACCCGTCCTGGCTCTTTCTCAGCTTTCCCGAGCAGTCGAGCAGCGTGGCGGCAAACCGCGCCTCTCCGACCTGCGTGATTCCGGTTCGATCGAACAGGATGCCGACGTGGTTATGTTTATCCATCGGGAAGATAAGTATAATGAAAACTCCGAACGGCCAAATATCGCCGAGATCCTCATTGAAAAACATCGTAACGGCCCGACCGGTAAAGCCGAGCTCTACTTTGATGATAAAAAATCAACGTTTTTAAATATGGATAAGACCGATTTTGGTGATTTTGAAAAGACCGATATGGGCGGGTTTTAAATGCTATACTTGACCTTAATGGATCCCATCAACAAACTCATCGAATACTTCAGTGAATTTCCCGGCATTGGTCCTCGCCAAGCCAAACGCTTTGCCTATTTTTTATTAACTAAAAATACCAGTTACCTCGATGAACTCTGCCGCAACATAAGCTCGCTTCGACAGTCCATTCGGACATGCACCGAATGTCGACGCTTTTACTCGGGGGAAACTAACGATTCAGGCCTTTGCTCGATCTGCCGAGATAAAAACCGTGACGACTCGCTTCTTATGATCGTAAGCCGCGACGTCGACTTGGAAACCGTCGAAAAAAGCCGGTTCTTCACCGGCCGCTACTTTGTCCTTGGCGGCGCCGTTCCCATTCTTGAAAAAAATCCCGACTCGCGCATTCGCTCGAAAGATCTATTACGATACATCGAACGAAAAAATGGCAAACTCAAAGAAATTATTTTAGCTCTCAATACTAATTCCGAGGGTGAAAATACTGCCGACTATCTCAAATCAATGCTTTCAGCAGTCATCGCAAATGGTAACATAAAAATTTCCATGCTTGGTCGCGGACTTTCAACCGGCGCAGAGCTTGAATACTCCGATTCCGACACCATCCGAAACGCTCTGCGAAACCGTGCTTAAAATAAAAATCCCACAGCAATGTGGGATTATTTTTTACCTTAGGACGTAGTTTTTGATCGGCACAGGGTAATTGCCGCTTAAACAGGCGTCGCAACAGCTGCGTTGTTCACTTGGAACCAACTCCAGCCCTCTGTATAAACCGTCCAAGGAAAGAAAGCCGAGCGTCGTAACGTTTATATACCGCCTCATTTCCTCGACAACCATTCTCGTCGCCAGAAGTTCACTTTTTTGAGGAGTGTCGATACCGAAAAAACAAGGATTTTTAATCATCGGACAGGAAAGCATTAGGTGGATCTCTTTGGCACCGGCAGCCCAAATCATGTCGACAATCTTTTTTGAGGTTGTTCCTCTGACCAATGAATCATCCACCAATACCACCCTTTTACCGTCGATAACCGCTTTGACTGGATTAAGTTTAAGCTTGACCCCCAAATGCCTGGCGCTATCGACCGGCTTAATGAATGTCCGGCCGATGTAGTGACTGCGGGTTAGCCCCTGTTCGAAAGGAATCCCCGACTTCCGCGAATAGCCCATTGCCGCCTGTATCCCCGAATCGGGAATCGGGATAACGACATCGGCTTTTACCGGATACTCCGTCGCCAATTCTTCGCCATACTTTTGCCGTACGTGATACACCGATCTTTTTCGGATCTGACTATCTGGTCGACTAAAATACACGTACTCAAAAATACAAAACGACTCGGGTTTTTCTTCAAATGGCATCGAACTCTTCAATCCCTCCGAAGATATCGATATCATTTCTCCGGGTTTTACATCGCGCATATACGTTGCACCGATAATGTCAAATGCGCAGGTTTCCGAAGCCAGAACGAAGGCGTTATTGAGCTTGCCAAGAACGAGCGGTCGAAATCCCCGCGGATCACGAACGCCGATGAGCTCATGCGCGTTGAGGGCGATGAGCGAATAGGCACCTTCGACTTGTTTTAACGCCTCGACAAGACGCTTGAGCACCGTTTGCTTCCTGCTGCGAGCCATAAGTTGGATGATAATTTCCGTATCGGAAGTCGATTGAAAAATCGAACCCTTACGTACAAGATCGGCTCGGATCTCTTCAATATTCACCAAATTGCCGTTATGGGCCAGAGCAAAACCTCCGTATTCCATTTCCGCGTACAGCGGTTGGATATTGAGAAATGCGCTGTCTTTGTCGCTATTTTTGCCTGCAGTCGAGTACCGATTGTGTCCAACGGCACTGCGACCGATTAAGGCGCGGATGACCTCGGCATTCGAAAAATTATCTCCCCCCAACCCCGAAGCGCGGTGAGCGTGGAACCGTTGCTGCTCATCGTCAAATGTGACTACGCCAGCTGCTTCCTGGCCTCGATGCTGAAGCTGGTGGAGACCAAGGACGGTCTTGGCGGCGGCGTCCGGCGAACCGAAAATACCGAACACCCCGCACTCTTCGTGCATTTTGTCTGCGAGTAATGCTTCAATTGTAATCATAACATTTACAAAAAACTATTTGCTCTTACCAGAATACAATATTTGAAAAACCGGCACAAGATTGGCCGGTTTTACTTGAGAGAATCGATTTTAACCTTAAAGAAAGGTTGACGGTGACCGTTTTTCTTGAAGTAGCGGGACTTTTGCTTGTATCGAATGACGGTGACTTTGGGCGACCGGCCGATTTCGGTAAGAGTACCGGAAACAGCGGCTGCATTAATGAAGGGTGTTCCGATCGTTGTATCGCTACCGTTATCGACAACGAGAACCTTATCGAATTTGACCTTATCGCCCACCTTAAAAGTACCCGAGATTTTCTCGATTTTTAAGGTTTCGCCTACAACAGCCTTATATTGCTTGCCGCCGGTTTCGATTATTGCAAATTCCATAGTGACATCTATTCTATATAAATGGTAGAAAAAAGCAAGCGATATGATGGTTTTGAGCCAAATTAGTAGTCCTCAAGCTCCGGTTTATCAATTGCAAGCTGAGATATCTCGACTGAAGCACCGGTGATTCGTAAGACGTCTTTATCGATCTTTTTAAACTCTTTATTTGAATTATTAAAGTGGCTAACAACGGTGCCGAGCGACGAACCGAGCTTTTTATGGTAGTCTTCAAAGCTCTTCAAGTGTTTACCAAGCTGTTCCACCCTAACGATGATATCCTTAGCCGTCTCTTCGATCTGAAGAGCTTTAAGACCCTGGAGAACAGTCTGTAAAAAGGCCAAAAATGAGGTTGGCGAAACAATGAGCACATGCTTATCCTTGAATGCGTACTCAATTAAATCTCTGGTGTTTATTTTCAATCCCCCAACCTGAGCAACAAGCAAATCGTAGTAAATGGCTTCATGCGGGATAAACATAAAAGCGAAATCCATCGTCCCTTGTGTCGGCTGGACATACTTGGCTGTTTCATCAATGCGACCCTTCAAGTCGACTTTAAATGCCCTTTCCAGTCGCTCCCGTTCAATTGGATCTTTTTCTTCAACTAATCGATTATAATTTTCAAGACTAAATTTCGAATCTATCGGGATTATTTTATCCTTAACAAATACTGCCGCATCGACGATCGTTCCATCATTAAACGGATATTGCATCTGGTAACTTCCCGGCGGCAAGACATTTTTTAAAAGGGTTTCCAAATAGTATTCACCCAAAATCCCCCGCTGTTTCGGATTTTTTAGAATATCTTGAAGGTTTTGAAGTTGGTCGGCAAAGGAGACGACTTGGCGATTGGTCTCATCAAGCTTTGTTAATCCCTGAGTGACTTCTTTGATAAGCTTGGCTGATTCACCGAATTGCGAGCGCATCACATCATTAACATTGCGGGTTGTTTCGCCGATTTTCTGATCAACGGTGCGCGTTAATTCATTCATCTGCTGTAGAATGAGCTTAAGACCGGTATCATCCTGTTTCGGCGCCTCGGTTTTGCCACGGCGAAAAAGCTGGTAGAGTAAAGCCAAATTGAGGCAGAAAACAATGACGATAAGAATAAGGATTACTTGCGACATGATGCTATTATAGCAAACTGTAGTACAATAATCTCCAAGAGGATGTTGCGGGCGCCTCATGCAATCCCTCTTCCGGGCCGAGGCCATCAACCCTCCAGGGGGACCGCATTTCGACGCCCTTCCCTTTATCAATAATTTTACAATCACATGTCACTACACTCTGATATCAAAAACCAAATCAAAGACGCCATGCGCGCCAAAGACAGCGTTCGACTTAACGCCCTTCGTAATTTATCAGCCACTCTTCAAGCCGATTTGGTAAAGAAAGGTACGGCTGATACCGAACTCACCGATGATGAGACGCTTGCGGTACTTCGTCTATTGGTCAAGCAGCGCAAGGGTTAGAATAAACAGTTCACAAAAAGGGGCCGGCCAGAGCTGGCAGCAGACGAACAAGCCGAGCTCTCCATTCTGGAAACCTATCTTCCTAAAATGATGAGTCGAGAAGATATTAAAAAAATTGCCGAAGCGAAAAAAGCCGAGCTTGGAGTAACCGACAAAACGAAAACCGGTATGCTCATGGCAGCCATCATGAAAGACTTGAAAGGTAAGGCTGACGGGGCCGACGTAAAGGCTGTGGTTGAAAGTCTTTTTTAAAAGTGGTAGGCTAGTGACAGTTGGAATTTACACGATTAGAGGCGCTAGCAGGTTTATTGGTTTTTCCCTCGTTAGCCCTCGCTGAGGAGCGTGTCACCATAGGGTCCGGTGGCACGCTCTTTTTCTATTCTTCGATGACGTCGGTCTTTACAAAGTCGTTATAATATGTATTATTTGCTTTAGATCCGTAACCTACCGGAAGGCCTCAATTAGAACGAGGTCTTTTTCTTTGTCTGTGGCGAAGAA
>CAZYVN010000006.1:0-11275 GCA_964650925.1 uncultured Candidatus Saccharibacteria bacterium | reverse complement strand
CAAGAACACCGTTTTTATTGAAAATTCACAAATCCAAGCGCCGATTATTAATCTTTCAACGGCTTCGGGCGGTATCTTAAATGCTCTTTATGTGAAGGAGGGAGACCGCATCCCCGCCGATGCTCAAGTGGCCCTCGTTGGCTCGCAAATTGTTTCGGCACCATCCGGCGGCATTGTCTCATTTACTCCCGAGGCGCTCGGTGCATTTTATTCGCCTGGTCAGACGGTGGTGTCGGTTGTCGATACCGGAAAGATGAAAGTGGTCGGAGCAATCGATGAAAATAAAGGTCTCAAGGATGTCGTGCCCGGTCAGCAAGCAACCTTTAGCGTCGACGCTTTTCCCGGCAAGGTCTATGACGGTATTGTTGACTCGGTAAGCGAAACGTCGAGCAATGTCGGGGTGCTTTTCTCGATCTCCGATAAGCGACCAACCAACCGCTTTGATGTCAAAGTACGTTTCAGCAGCGATCGTTACCCGGAGCTCAAGAGTGGCATGTCGGCGAAGATAACTGTTCATACTCAAAAGTAAAATCATATGGAGTCACAGAAAAGTTCGAACCTGCGCTGGTGGATACTCCTTACAGTGATCGTGGGAACATTTTTGGGCAGACTCGATCAGACGATTGTCAATTTGGCTCTGCCGAAAATCATCGATGATTTTGGTATTTCAGTGACCGCGGCCGGTTGGATCGCCACTGCCTACATTTTGGCCAACGCCATTTTTGTGCCGATTTGGGGAAAGCTCGGCGACACCATCGGTCGAAAGAAAGTCTATCTTTTGGGTTTTATTATTTTCATTATTGGATCGGTGTTGGCGGGGTTGGCGTGGAATCTTTCGTCGATGATCGTTTTTCGGGTCATTCAAGCTATCGCTGGTTCGGCTGATTACCCGACGGCCATGGCCATTCTCGCCGTGACATTTAAGGAAGGAAAAGAGCGCGGTCAGGCCTTGGGGATTTGGTCGTCGTCGTTTGCGGCCGCTTCGGTTTTTGGACCGCTCATTGGTGGACCGCTTATCGATACGTTCGGTTGGCGGTCGGTGTTTTTGGTTAACCTACCGGTTGGCCTCTTGGGGGTTTTTATGGCCATGCGTTTCATTAATGAATCACGTTCGGATTTGGAGACAAAATTCTTCGATTGGTGGGGCGCGATTTCTCTGGGATTGGCGCTTACCGCGGTGGTGTTGGTGCTCGACAAGGGACCGGACTGGGGCTGGACTTCGATAGGAAGCATCATCTGCTACTTTGGTATGGTAATCTTTTTGGCGATCTTCATAAAAATCGAACAGCGAGCGCCGGAGCCGATTGTCGATTTACGTTTTTTTAAAATTCCGGCCTTCATCAATACCTTGGCTAACAACTTCATTGTCTTTATGGGGTTGATGGGGGCGATTTTCTTGATTCCGGTTTTTGCTCAAACGTTTCTTGGTTATAATGCTACCGAATCGGGCTATCTTTTTATGCCAATGGCCGTGGCTTTAATGCTCGGCGCGCCGGTCGGAGGAGCGCTCTCCGGCAGGGTTCAGTCGAGGTATGTTATTTTCGCCAGCACGATCGTTTCGGCCATCGGTATTTACCTTTTTGTTTTTCTTGAACCAAAGTCTACTGCCTTGGATATCATTATTCCGCTTTCGATTATGGCTTTCGGATTAGGATTTGGCATGGCTCAAAGAACCAACATCGTCGCTTCGCTTGTTGAAAAGAGCGAGATTGGCATTGCCTCGTCGATTCTGGCGTTGGTTAGAAATATTTCCGGCGCTCTCGGTATCGCCATCTTTGCCACCGTTCTTAATAATCGGGTCGGTTACAATATTCTATCGATTAACAATTTCAGCACGCTTAACAGCCATAATCCGTCGGTAATCCAACAATATGTTGGTCTCGTCGAGCTTAAAGCCCAAGTCGATGCTTTTGATTACGTCTTCCTCATCGCCGCCATCCTCGTTTTCATCGGTGCTTTTGCCGTTCTCTTCCTCAAAGTAAAAAACGAACAAACCGGCGTGACGGTTCATGTGGAGTGATAGTAAGAAAAATATGAAGAAAAAATAAAATTTTTGTCACCGATTTTCTGGACACGAACCAGGTGGAGAGTATACTTATGATTATGGAAAACAAAAAATTATTTGAGAAGATAATGGCATATCTTATTGATAATATGGTTACAAAGAGTAATTTGAAGAATGAACTGGCGGAAACAAAGAAAGAGATTGTCAACGAACTCAGTATTAAGATTACTACACAAATTGACGGCCTTGCTCAGAGTACTGCCAAAGGTTTTGCTACAACCGCGACTAAAGACGAATTGAAGGCTGTCGAAGGGCGACTGTCGAGAAAAATCAAAACGGTTTTAGAAGTGGCTTAGTCTGTTACGGAGTTATTATCGGGTTTGCTATAATGACTCAATATAAGAAACAATTATGACCGACTATTCCAAAGAACTTGAAGCGGCGAAAAAAATTGCTCTACTGGCGGGTGAGATTATGCTCAAGTATTTTGATGTTGATGATCAGAAAGTTCAAACTAAAGCTGACAATACTCCTGTCACTATCGCCGATGTTCTGATTAACGAAATGGTTATTAAAGAACTATCTCGACGGTTCCCAGAAGATGGAATCATCGGCGAAGAAAAGAGTACATCGGAATACGGCATGGGCAGAAAGTGGTTGTGTGACCCAATTGACGGTACGCTCGCATATGTGTGGGGGACGCCGACGTCGATGTTTTCGCTCGCCTTGGTTTTGGACGGCAAACCGGTAATGGGCGTTGCCTACGATCCGTTTTTAAATAAGATCTATTACGCTGTGCGGGGTAATGGTAGTTTTTGCAATGACAAAGCAATCCACGTTTCCGATCAGGGACTGGAAAAAAGTCGAATCGCTATTACCAGTAGTATTTTTTCGATACCAGGATTAACCTACCTTCCTCGTTTAAAAGAAGTTGGAGCGCGATGTGCGACATTTAGCGGTGCTGTGTATAAATCCTGCCTTGTCGCCAAAGGAAAATTCGCGGCGTATATCGAACACGGAGTTGGCTGCCACGATATGGCTGCGGTCCATGTCATTGTTGAAGAAGCCGGAGGAAAGATTACCGGCCTCAAAGGAGAAACTCTTGATTATTCCAGACCATTTAAGGGGGCGATTGTTTCCAATAGCAAAATCCACGACCAGCTTGTTGAAGTAGTGAATGGTAAATAGAGCAGAGGGTATACTTATGGTTATGAAAAATACACAATTGTATGACGAGTTGGCGCTCTACACCCTTCAGCGAGGGGATCGCGATTTTATTCATCAGTATATTGTCGATGCTTACGCAGCTCAACACGCGGATGAAACAACCAAGCCGGTAACTATCACCTTCGCTCTTGCCGGTTTATATCTCCATATTGAAAAAGGTTATTCGGGAAAAGAAGTTCAGAATGCTCATATTAAAATAGCTCGGAAAAGGAAAAGTTGGCTGACATTTACCATTCCAGATAAAAGAAGCGATATTACGGTGGCTGATGTGCTGAAGGCGCCGGCAGGAGCTCAAAGGGATGAAATGATTGACCTGTGGTCCCGCAGTGTCTGGCGGGACTGGTCGGCCGAAGGAATTAATCGAAAACGCCTCATCGACCTATTATCTGATTTAAATATTTTACCTGGCGATGCGAAAGGTAAATGAAGAAAAAATAAAAAAATTCTAAATAAATTATGAAATTTTTGTTGTGAAAGTACTGGACACTAAAATGTCAGAGGCTATAATTAACACATGGAAAATACAAAACTTTTTGAAAAAATGATGAGCTATATTATTGATAATATGGTTACGAAAAATGATCTTGTCGAGACTGAGGATCGTCTAATGAAACATCTAACTAAGCTTGTTCATGACGAGGTTGAAGGTCTTGCTCTTATTACAGCAAACGGCTTTGCCGAGACCGTGACCAAAGATGAATTGCGAGAAGTGAGAGACGAATTAAAAGCCATTAATAAGCTAGAACCAATTAACATATGAACACCATCGCATATTTTGAAATCCAGGCGTCAGAACCGCAGAAGCTTGTTGCTTTTTATAAGAACGTTTTTGGTTGGAATTTTGTGAAAGAAAATCTCGTGCCTATCGAGTACTACCGAATGACTGACACAAAAGGGATTATGGGGGCGATTCTAAAGCGACCGGCCAAGGTGCCTTCACCCGAGCAGGGCACTAACGCTTTTACATGTTCGGTCAATGTCAGTAATTTCGACGAAACCGCGAAAACAATTCTCGATAACGGCGGCAAAATTGCCATGCCGAAGTTCGCCGTTCCCGGTCGTTGCTGGCAGGGCTACTTTCTCGATGCCGACAACAACGTCTTCGGTATATTTCAACCCGACGAAAAAGCTAAGTAATCGTTTACTCTTATGCAAATACACAATAAAGTAGTTATTGTCACCGGAGCTTCAATGGGGATTGGGAAAGCGGGCGCTCAACTGCTCGCTGGTAAAGGGGCAAAAGTGGTGTTGGCCGCTCGATCGAAAGAGTTACTCGAAAATTTAGCAAAGGAATTACCTGGCAGCTTGGCGATTGTGACAGATATGTCTGATCCAAAATCGATCAAGCACCTCATTGCTGAAACAAAAAAGAAATTCGGTGGAATTGATATTTTAATTAATAACGCTGGCCTTGGAATTTACGGCGCAGTTTAAAATGTCGATGTCGATGAGTACCGAAAAATTATTGAGCTTAACGTCATCGGTCCGCTCGTAGCCATGAAAGAGGTAATTCCAGTTATGCGCGCTCAAGGCGGCGGTGTGATTGTGAACGTAAGTTCAAGAGTTTCCAAAAATTATTTTCCGTATCTCGGCGCTTATGCCTCAACTAAGTATGCCTTAAATGCTCTGAGCCTAACCGCTCGAGCCGAACTCGAAAAAGATAATATCATTGTCAGTATCATGCTCCCAACGCTAATTGAAACTGATTTCGGTAAAAATGCCGTTAAGTTTGACGTTGTTGCGCAAGGTATGTCGCCTCGTACCCGAGAAGGAATGCCGACACCCGACTCAGCCGAGCATGTCGCCAAACGCATTTTACTCACCATCGAAACCGGTCAAGCTGAAGTCAACGCACATGACGAGTAAGGGTGTATAATTATCAAATGCGTTCTATTGTTCAGCAGATTAATGCGAAAATTCAAGAGCCTCTTTTCAAACATTTTTTCGGGGTCGATGGATTGGTTTTATTTTTATTACCGATAGTTGCCGTGGTGATAAGTATGCTGACTCGGCCGACGTTCTTTACTTCGGTTTTCATCTTCTTTGGTTTACCGGCTCTATACCTCTCGATCCGTTCTCCAAAATATATAGTGAAATTGGTACTCTTTTCTTTACTTGCCGGTATTCCTTTGATAATTATCTTAGAATACATCGGTGGACCTTCATTAGCCTGGGCTTTTCCTCCGTCGGTCGTGGGTTTTTATTTATTTCATCAAGTCAGTCTCGAGATACTTTTGTGGGCTTTTTTTAACATCTATGCCGTGGTTATTTTTTACGAACATATTTTCGATCAACATCGGAAAGTCGCGGTGTGGAATAAAAAAATGTGGACGCTTGTCCGCTACCTTATTGGATGGATGGTTATCTTTCTGTTACTTCTCATTCTTAATAAAGGGCTGATCATTCTTCCATATTTTTATTTTTTGTTTGGAATAGTGATTTTCATTTTTCCGTTAGCGGTGACCTGGCTCTACTATCCGAAAACTCTGCCAAAAATATTTTATTCACTCGTTTATTTTTCATACCTGTCTTTTTTGTATGAGATTATGGCGCTTACCTACGGTTGGTGGTCTTTCCCGGGCACGGATTTCGTAGGCTATGTTACTTTTTTTCATGTTACTTTTCCGATCGAAGAGCTGGTATTCTGGATTATTTTATTCGCCCCGTCGGTTATTTGCGCCTTTGAATATTTGGATGATGACTGTAAGTAGGTGTCGACCTGCCGATGCGCTACTAGCGTAAATTTATTGGAGTGGTATAATTGTCACATTGTAAGCAATTAATCAAAAAATTATGGAAAAAAAGAATTCCGCGTTTATGAAGCCTTTGAATGTCAGTGCCGATCTCGCCGCAGTAGTTGGAAAGGGTCCGATGGCTCGTTCTGAAGTGGTCAAAGGTCTCTGGGCATACATCAAAAAACACAATCTTCAGGATCCTAAGAACAAGCGAAACATTAACGCCGACGCCGCTCTCAAGAAAGTCTTTGATGGCAAGTCAGTCGTCAACATGTTCGAAATGACCAAGCTCGTTTCAAAGCATCTTTCCTAATCGGTTAAAAAATACACTATAAAATAAAATCCCAAGGTTGCTTCGCGACCTTGGGATTTTTAGGATTATTGTCTTAATCGACCCTGAATGCCTTGTCGAAGAATGTTTCAACTGCGACCAGTCGTCCAGGGGTACTGATGGTGCCGAAAAACTTGTAGCACATTTGGTCACTGATAATCCGTACGACCGGAGCAATATCCTCCGGTTTCTTCTTATCGGTCATCTGCCTGATTTCTATGACCATTCTCAGAGCTTGGGCCTGACGTACCCCGCGATTTCCGGAGTTAAAATAGTGGTCAAAGAGTTGACTGAGTTCCTGCTCGATTGCCACAATGGGCTCGGTATTTTTTGTGCTCATTGTCTTCTTTTGGTTCTTATACCAAAAAGAACCCAAAGGTGTTCGAGAAATCACCTCGAAATATGAAAGAGAGGCCGAAAAACTACTCAGGTTTTCCATGGTCAAGGGAGACATCTGGAGTCTTCTCGATGTCCCCGACGACCCAGTCACCAATCCATTCGAGCGTTGTACTAACAGGCAGCAGGTTACGAAGGTGATCCGCCAAATACTGATTGAACAAGCCGGCAGGGTCCGATTGGCGCAAGCGAAAGGGGATTATCGAGAAGAACCCCATCGGAGCGTCTACGAAGAGTTCTATGGTGCCGCAAAATCTTTCGGTATAAACGACTCCCGAAAAGTCCATTACGACGCCGCGGCTAAAGAGCTGTGGTCGTACAGCATTTAAGATAAGCATTGCAATCCAAACGCCAGGTCTCGTCCCAGGCGTTTTTTATATACAGTAAAGGACTTGTTCGAAGCGATGTTTGGCCGTAACATAGAGCACATGGATCTCAAATCAACGTACAATACAATCGCCGAGGATTGGGTGAAGGATCATAGCAACGATACCTGGTGGCAGGAAGGCACGGACACATTTCTTTCTTTTTTGCCAAAAGGGGCAAGTATTCTCGACGTCGGCTGCGGAGCGGGCGTAAAAACCGCCTATCTTTCAATGAAAGGATACCAAGCGACCGGCGTTGATTTTTCGGAAAAAATGATCGAGATCGCCAAAAGAAATCTGCCGGGTATTGAATTTAATGTGCTCGATATGTACGAGCTCGACACGTATCGGAAAGTTTTTGATGGCGTTTTCGCCCAGGCTTCGCTTCTCCATATTCCAAAAGCCCGGGTGATGGAAGTGTTGGAAAAAATGAAAAATACATTGCATCCCGGCGGATGTTTGTATGTGGCGGTAAAAAGCAGTACCGACGACGGTATTACGGAGAAAGTGGTAAGAGAAAATGATTACGGCTACGAATACGAACGCTTCTTCAGTTTTTTCAGTTTGGCGGAATTAAGAGATTATGTGAAGAGGTTGGACATGACTATGCTTTGGGAAAATAACACCGACCGAAGTAAGGCTGCGTGGATACAAATAATCGCCAAGAAGAAATGAATAAAGGCAAATTAACATTGTCGATTCTGGCGATACTCTATTTCTTCTATTGCGGAGCGCATCCGCAGGATTGGCATTTCCTCAATAACATCGACTTGGTGATCCATGAAGCCGGTCATGTGATCTTTTTCTCTTTTGGAAATTTTTTGTACATCCTCGGCGGCTCGTTATTCCAGGTTCTCTTTCCTGCTATTTTTGTTTTCTATTTCTTTTTGCGAAAACAGTATTTTTCGGCATCGATCGTTCTTTTTTGGGTTGGCGAAAACATCATTAATGTCTCGGTATACGCATCCGACGCGATTGCCATGAATCTACCGCTCCTTGGCGGCGACAGCTCGGGGCATGATTGGCACAATCTCCTCTCTATGACCAATCTGCTTATGTATACTCCGCAGATCGGCGCATGTATATATTTCTGCGGGATATCGACGCTCATTATCGCGGCATGTTTGGCGATTCGTTTTTCTGTTATACTCAATAATGAAGGGGATGAAATGAAGAAAATATAAAGATTTTGGTGTAGAATATCGCAAGAACATGAAAAAATTCTTTAAGTTCGCCACCGTCGGTTTTATCGGCTACTTGGTCAACGCCTTTTTCTTGCACTTTATTTCAACGAAGACGAATATTGAGATTCTGGCCTGGGCCCTGTCGACCGAAATCGCCATCATCAGTAACTTCCTCCTTAACAACCTCTGGACGTTCCGTAGCGAGCGGATCTCGGGGATAGCGGCCTACGGTCGAAAGTTCCTGCAGTTTAACGGCAGTTCGGTTGGCGCTCTATGCATTCAGGCAGTCCTCGGCACTCTCGGAGTGATGGTGTTCGGCTCCAAATATCGAGAACTTATCCTTCCAATCATCGTTGTTGGGGTAGTCATGCCATACAACTGGTACATGTACAACCGTTTCATCTGGAAACGCAAAAACTCGGCTGTGGATAACTCCATCTAGCCGGGTTATTTTTTTTGTTGGATAATAGAGGCGTTATAGATTATTAATAACCCTCAATTGCTATGAAAGGAATACACATGATCGCTTTTATTCTTCTTGCCATTGGAGGCCTCAATTGGCTTCTCGTCGGCGCTTTTAACTGGAACGCCGTCGAGCTTCTCGGCAGCACTCTTGCTCGAGTCGTCTACGTCCTCGTCGGCCTCTCGGCAATCTGGGAAATCGTTACCCACAAGAAGAACTGTGCGATGTGTTCGTCGCAGACAATGTAGCGATTTGCTATTGACATAGTTGCTTTTGTCGTGATATAAAGACGGAAGCATGAAATCTAGATATGTTCTTTTCGGCCTTGGAGCGGCTATCGCTTTTCAGGTTGGAGTGTTTTGGGCTCACCTTTCAGGTTTTGGGAATCATGAGGAACCGAAAATCGAAGCCTTTTTCTCGCCAAAGGGCGGCTGTACCGAAGCGGTCTGTAAGGCCTTGGCGGAATCGAAAAAAACCGTCCTGGTTCAGGCCTATTCTTTCACCAGTCCGCCGATCGCCGAATACTTGGTGGCAGCTCATAAGCGCGGGGTGAAGATTGTCGTCGTTCTCGATAAAAGTCAGCGGACGGAGCAGTATTCCGAAGCTGATTTTGTCGACCACGCCGGCATCCCGACCTACATTGATGCTCGTCACGCCATTGCTCACAACAAAATAATCGTGATAGACGGCAATCAATTGCTGACCGGATCCTTCAATTTTACCAAAGCGGCGGAAGAGCATAACGCCGAAAATCTACTCGTCATTGAAGACTCGGTTCTGGCCGCGAAATATGAAGATAACTGGAAGAAGCACAAACAACATTCAGAAATCTACCACGGACGCTAATTCTTTAATCGGCATCGCTACGGTGCCGGTTTTTTTATTAGGTAAGAAAACGTCCTACGGCCAGTCAATATACATGAAAGGTCGGTCATGAATTACACACTTCTAATCTTTCAACATCATATGGCAACTATCATAAATACTCCCGGAACCCAAGCTCAAAACGACAATGGCACAGGGGTGATTCTTGCGGTAATTTTGGCTATCATCCTCGTTGTTCTATTGGCGGTCTACGGCTTTCCGGCTCTTCGACGGGGAACCACTACCACTAACAGCGTCAACGTCCAAACCCCTTACAACGGCAATTCAACCAATCCTTCGCCAAACACAAGCGTTAATCCTTCACCGTCCGCGACTCAATAATTAGAGACATTTGCTTCACAAAAAAATCGCCTATGCTATAGTAAAAAGAGGAGAGTAAGAACTAAAGAAACCTCGAGCGTGTAAGAATTCCTTACGTTCCCCGTCTTATATCATGCCCGATATTTCCCCTAAAAAAACTAAAGCATTTGTCGAGGCTTACGACACCTTCGTCGACGCGATTTTTCGACACATTTACTTTAGAATTTACCATCGGGACCTGGCCAAGGATTTGACCCAGGAAACTTTTACCCGGACCTGGCAGTATATAAGCCAGGGCAAGCGGGTTGAAAATCTAAAATCGTTTTTGTACAAGGTCGCCAATAATCTCATCGTCGACCAATACCGAAAACGAAAAGAGTTGTCGCTCGACGCTCTTCAAGAGAAAGGTTTTGACGTGGCTAATCTTGACGCTGATCGGATCCTTCGCGATGTTGAAAATAGCAACGTCCTGCGAGCGGTCCGGAAACTTTCCGTTGACCATCGCGACATCATCCTCATGCGTTTTGTCCAGGATCTATCGATCAAAGAAATCGCCGAAATCATCGGTCAGTCAGAAAACGTCGTCTCGGTCCGTCTTAATAGAGGACTCAAAGAAGCCAGAAAATTGTTACACTTATGAAAAAAGATGAAGAAATAGTAGCGCAGGAACTTTTGTCAATTCGACTTAGTCCGGCGGAAAAAACCCATATACGCAAGGAGCTTATTTTTTTTATGAAAAATTACGCGCCTATTTTATATACCACTTCGCACCCATTGGATGGTCCTGAAGATGCCGTAGGTAAAGAAGAACAGCGGCTGTGAAGATAAGCAGCGGCTTCTTTAATAATATCTACACCTTGCATGCTAAAAGCGTTTACCTGAGAGGCGTAAGCCCGAATCGACTGCAACTTCTGCGCGATATTTTCTTCGCCCAAGGGAATGATCGTCTCGGTCAGCGAAACCGAATCATTTTTTTCGGTAAACTCCTTCAGGGTGCCGGTATATTCTTGATGTAAATGGAGAATGTAGGGAAAATCTTCATACATAAAAAACTGTAGTCGGTCATCGCCCCGATGTTTTTTGGCGACATCAAAAAAAGCTTGGTGAAGAAGGAGATGGTCTGGGTGGGTAATCGACGGACCAAATCGTGCCGGGCCATAGACAGCAATAGGTTGATCGGGATAACGACTGAGAATATTTTCAATGTCACTTACAAATATCTGCTCGAGAATTTTGTCTCCCGATGGATCACGATACTGGTGGTCGAGGTAGGGCAGATTGATAATGAGGGCATGGAAACGGCTAAGAGAGGCGGTGTTTTCATTGGTTCTGGCGGTCATCGCTGCATCGCTGTTCTTAAATCCGGAAAGACCGTCCCAGTGTG
>CAZYVN010000005.1:4782-12089 GCA_964650925.1 uncultured Candidatus Saccharibacteria bacterium | reverse complement strand
TTGCCGTGTTCGAATTCTTCTTTCATTAAGCTGCCCGGCAAAAGATACTTGATCCAGATAAGGTTTTGACCATTTTTTTTCCTTGAACCTTCTTTGTAGGAGACGTGGGAAGCGATACCGAATTCGGCTTCGCGATGCATGTCGGTGGTGCGAATTTGAACCTCAACAATGCCGCCATCGCCAGTGAAGAGGGTGGTATGGATGCTTTGATAGCCGTTGGTTTTAGGCAGAGCGATATAGTCCTTAATCCGACCGGGAAGAGGCGTCCAGTGGGCGTGAATGATGCCGAGCGCTTGATAGCAGTCGGTGACCGTCGGCACGATCACTCGAACGGCGCAAATGTCGTAAATTTTTTCAATGTCCTTTTCCTTTTTTATAAATTTTTTATAGAGACTGTAGAAACTTTTAACCCGAACTTCTGTCTCAACATTGGTCACCCCTTCCTTGGCCAAAACTTTTTTAATGGACTTATGAAACTTATTAATATAGAGCAGGTTTTTCTTGTATCGTTGATTTAAAAGGGTGCTGATTTCCTTATATTCTTTCGGATAAACGTAGGGGAAAGCCAGGTCTTCGAGTTCGCGGTTGAGCTTGCGCATGCCCAGGCGATAGGCGAGCGGGGCAAAAATTTCGAGGGTTTCAAGGGCGGTTCGACGAGCTCGTTCGGCCGAAACGTGCTCAAGGGTTTGCATGTTGTGCAGTCGATCGCAGAGTTTAATAATGAGTACTCGGATATCTTTGGCCATGGCTACGAAGAGTTTTCGCATGCTGCCGATGATGCGCTCTCGACCATGGTATTTTATTTTCTTAAGTTTGGTGACGCCTTCGACTAGAAAACGAATTTCATGACCGAATTCTTTTTCGACATCGTCGGCCGTCACGCCCGTATCTTCAATCACGTCGTGTAGAAATCCAGCCGAAATGGTAATGGCACCCATGCCAATCTGAGCCAAATTTAAAGCGGTGGCATAGAGATGAACATAGTGAAGCTCGCCCGAATCGCGCTTATGATTTTTATGAGCCTGGTAAGCAAACTCAGCGGAGCGCTCGATGAGCTCGGTATCTTTCTTGGTCGGATGCTGCAAAAGAGTGACTATTTCCGAAATATTGACCATATTATTTATTGTATGTCAGTTGGAGTATATAAGCAAATTAAAAACCTTATCTGTCAAAAGTAAGATAAGGTTTAAATAGGGGTTTCCAGGTTGTGATGACTCCATCTGAAGAAGAGTTTTTTCCCATCAGTGTCAATGACGCTGTAACCGTCTTCAATAATAACCCACGGTTTTAATCGCAATTGAAAACGATATACTTGGTAAACCGACGGTAAGCTGGGATAGGAAGGACTCTCGATGGTTTCTTCAGTGACCGGTAAGTCGTCAAAAGCTACGCAATCGTAGTCGACTTTGGTGAGCTTAAGTTCCTGAAGCATTTCCTTGTGGACGCGATCAATCGGCAATTCTCCGGTGAGCATTTTGCCGCCGGGCGGACGTCCAATATCTCGTCGTTCGCCTGACTTTAAAATCTGGTAATCTTCGAGAAGTAAACCCTTGGCCGAGTCTTCGATGAACATTGTCACCACGCTCGTCATCCGGCACAGGTGACCGGCTTCTTCGATAAGGATAGATTCACCGGCATTGAGCTCGACGAGAAGATTGTCGGTTGATTTTTGGCTGGCCCGGGGCCACCAGGAGTAATCGATGCCGGTTTTTTCCAGAACCGATCGAAGTTCTTCGTGAGTCGTTTCCGGTCCATAAATGACCGATAAACAAGATTTTTGCATGTACACCTCCACCACCAACCATACTCTTAAATCGCAACATCGTCAACTTTATTTTTTTAACGAATTTCGTTATGCTAAATAATAGAGGTAGTTCCTCACAACTCAATACCTCATCTCAACAAAAGGAAAGAACAAGCGCTATGTCCCCAACATCTCCGGAGGCCTTCGAGGTTTCGAAGGCCCAGGATCCCCCTTACTTCAACCGCTTCACCTACCTGACGGAAAGTGATCTGCGAAATCTGCAGGTTGCCTACCACTTGGCTTGGTATGCCTCTTTCGTAGAGGGACGGCCGAGAGAATCGGACGGTGAGCCGGCCTTCAGCCATTGCCGCGAAGTGTCGATTATTCTTTTCGACGAATTGGGTATACATGACCCGATCTGTCACATTGTAGCGTTGTTGCACGATGTCGCTCGAGAAGATTCGACTCTGCCGTGGGTTCTGCCTCGGCTTCTCTACGGGGAGCGAGTCGACCTGCTCCTTACCGCCGTCTCGATACCCGGGAAGACGCCACGATCCGGTCCCACCACGCCCGAACAACTTGCCGCCTACTACGGCCAGCTTGAAACGGGATTCATCAACGCAGAGGAGCTGACGCCAGAAGAGTTATTTACCGCCCGCTGCGTCGTTCTCGCTGACAAACTTCATCAGATGCGGAAGATGGAAAATCTACCGTTGGAAAAAGTTTCGCGGAAGGTGAACGAAGTGAAAGATCGGGGTTTTAAAATCATCGGTCTTGTTGACGAGCATGATTCATCCATTGCCACGAAATTCCGCAGTGGATTTGAATCGGCAATCAACAACCTCAATCTCTCGTTGAGTTTTGGTTAAATTCGAACACGAGCGGCAACCTTCGGTTGCCGCTCTTTTATCTTGACTTTTATTCATACCAATGCTATTACAATGACAGGAAATTGTTCCAAAAAACCAAACCGAAAGGCTCGTGTATGAAAAAAGTAGCATTGCTCTTGGTTATTACGTTCGCAGTCATATCGACCACCTCGTTCGCTGCCGATACAAACAAGGTTATCATCGGTCAAGGCCAGGATCAAAAAGATCCATTCAAACTGAGTGACCTGGAATCTCGACAGGATATTCAGTATTATGGAAACGGAGTCTATCATTTTTCTGTGACAGGTTTCGGTTCTCGATTGTCGGCATTTCTTGCCGCACATCCGACCCTTGAGGTAACTGCTATGGCGGGGCAGGTTGAACGGGAAAACAGGAGTCCGATTTCAGCTGTCAATTTTGATTCCGATTACGGCATCACTAAAAGCTATTTTGTTACCTTCAGAGAAAAAGGAAAAAAGTAATGACGCTAGCCGGCAAATGAACACTCAACCATTGTTCATTTGCCGGCTTTTATTTTTTAGCTAATTTGTGAGGATTGTGATTCGGGCAGGCTTTGTTCGAGCAGCGTTCGGGAATGGTTTTGGTGCCTTCCATCATGAGGGCGCCGCACATCTGGCAGATGTTTCCGGTCGGCTTTGCTTTAATAGCATTCTTGCAGTCGGGGTAGTTTGAGCAACTGTAGAAAAGTCCAAAACGGCCCCGACGTTCGGTCATCATACCCGTTTTGCACACGGGACAGGGGACACCGGTTGAGTTTTGTTTTTCAAGTTCGGCGTCTTTTTTAACAAACTTACATTTTGGATAACTGCCGCAGGCGATGAATTTACCAAAACGACCTTCGCGTTCGACGAGCTTAGCTTTACCGCACTTCGGGCACATTTCGTCGAGCGTTTTCGGACCCTCAAGAGCCTTACCTTCTATTGTTCGAGCACCGGTGCAGTCGGGAAATCTCGAGCAGCTTAAGAATTTACCGTTACGAGCGAGCTTAACTACCATCGAGCTGCCGCAGACGGGGCAGACGATTGAAGGATCGGCATCACCGAGATTTGTGACTTTGTCGAGCTTATCCTTGCTTTTAACATCGCGACTAAACGGTTTGTAAAAATCTTCGAGGGTTTTTTTGTATTCAATCTCGCCATTAGCGATAAGGTCGAGCTTATCTTCCATCTCGGCGGTAAAAGAGTCACTGATGTATTCATTAAAGTTGGCCTCCAAAAAGCTTGAAACCACATCTCCGGTATCGGTCGGATGAAGAGCCTTATTTATTTTTTGAACGTAGCCCCGGTCTTCAATAGTTCGAATGATGCTTGCGTAGGTCGATGGTCGGCCGATGCCTCTCTTTTCAAGTTCTTTAATCAAACCAGCTTCCGAATAACGCGGCGGTGGCAAAGTGGCTTTCTCTTCTGTCCCGATTTCTTTAAGAGTCAATTTCTCACCGATCGAAACTTTTGGAAGCTCGACATCTTCACCTCTAGCTTCAGGATCGGCCAAAAGCCAGCCGGGCGAAAGCACTCGAGAGCCATTAATGACGAAATCGGGGATATTTCCGCTTTCCACATTCGCTGAAAGTTTTGTTCGTGACAACAGGGCATCGGCCATTTGGGATGCGACGGTCCGACTCCATATTAATGTATAGAGGGCTTTTTGTTCGGCGTTGATACCGGCTGACTCTTGAGCAATGTTGGTAGGGCGGATTGCTTCGTGAGCCTCCTGCGCGTTTTTACTTTTCTTGGCAAATACCCGAGCGTTGTAGAGTGCCTTGCCAAACTTTTTCTCGACAACAGTCTGGATCTGCTGTTGGGCGTAAGTTGAAAGATTGGTACTGTCGGTACGCATGTACGTAATTAAACCACTTTCGTAAAGTTTTTGAGCGACGGCCATGGTTTTTGAAGGACTCATACCCAAGCGCGAGCTGGCGGTTTGTTGAAGCGTCGAGGTGATGAATGGCGGTCGGGCAGTACGTTTCGCCTGGGACTCGGCTAAATCAGTAACCCGCCAAGCTTCTTTATTACCAATCTCGAGGATTCGATCAACCTCTTTTTTGTCTCGAGGCTCGACACTGCAGGTCAGGTTAAAAGGGATGTTAGCTTGACTGGCGACGTCGGCGGTAATGGTCCAAAATTGTTCGGGTTTGAAAGCGCGGATTTCACGTTCGCGTTCCATAAGAATGCGTAAGGCCGGCGACTGTACTCGTCCAGCCGAGAGACCGTATCGGACCTTTTTCCAGATTAGACCAGACAAATCATAACCCACCAAACGGTCAAGAACCCGGCGTGCTTCCTGGGCTTGGCGCAAGTTATCATCAATGTCACGAGGATGTTGCATGGCCTCGGTCACCGCTTCTTTTGTGATTTCGTGGAAGACCACTCGTTTTGGGTGGCCCAGTCCCATCGCTTCTTTAATATGCCAAGCGATCGCTTCACCTTCTCGGTCGGGGTCGGTAGCGAGGAAAATTTCGGAAGCTTTTTTAGATAGTGATTTAAGTTCGGAAACAATTTTTTCCTTGCCTTCGGAGATTTCATAATGAGGAATAAAGCCATGCTCAATGTCGATGGCTTTCTTGTTGCTTTTAGGAAGATCTCGAATGTGACCGACCGAAGCTTTGACGGTATATTGGCCGTCAAGATACTTGGAAATTGTTTTGGCTTTGGCCGGCGACTCTACGATTAAAAGTTTCATGTTTATTTAAGTATTACACGGAAATTAAAAAATGTGCAAATGAACGCGGTCGATCTCTCACGTTAAATGGATGAGGCCGGCCGATTCTTTGATGAGACCGCGGATCTCAAGAATGCCCAGCAGGGAATTAACTTCGTTTGGAAGTTTGCCGGATATTCGGATGAGTTCATCTCGTTCGATCGGCTCGCGTAATCCTTCAAGAATATCCCTTTCCGCTTCGGAGCAATTAGCGTACTCAAGCTCGAGAGTCTTTTGATGTTCGTTACCTTGCTCAAAACCCAGGGCTTCAATGAGATCGGTAACGTTTGTTATGATGCCTGCGCCTTGCTTGAGAAGTTGGTGTGAACCTTCGGAGTTTTTTGAATAAATCGAGCCCGGCACAACAAGTAAATCTTTATTGTATTCAGTTGCTAAACGAGCGGTAATAAGAGTCCCCGATTTTCGACCGGCTTCAATAATGAGAACGGCTTTGGAAAGAGCGACCATTAAACGATTGCGTTCCGGAAAAGTGTGGAGCATGGCCAGGAAATTCGGCTCATATTCTGAAATGAGGGTACCACCGGCCGCTACAATCTCATCGGCAAGACGGGCATTACTATGAGGATAAATTGCTCTTCTAGAGAGACCCGAGCCGGGGATAGCCACGGTCCGCAAACCGTTTTTCAAAGCGGCTTTATGAGCAATGGCATCAATGCCAACCGCCAATCCCGACACAATGACGACATTCAAACCACCCAGTCCTTCGATGAGCATTTCGCACACCTCTTTCCCGTAAGAAGTAAACTTTCTCGAGCCAACCACGCAGAGATAGACCGCATCATAAGAAAGCGGCGCTCCTTCGATGTAGAGCTTTTCGGGCGGCTGGGGGATTTGGGTAAAACCCTCCGGCCAGTCTTCTTTTTTAAAAGTGGAAATCGTCGACATTTGTTGAGTAATATATCATTTATGGTAGTATTAACTAAACAATCAGGTGACAATAATTTTATTTTTTCTTCATAATCATTTTCATGCTCGATATTAAATTCATCCGAGAGAATAAAGACATCATCAAGGCAGGCGCTCGAAAAAAGTGCGTGGATTTTGATGTCGAAGAATTGATCAAGGTTGATTTACAGCGACGCGAATTGATGGCTGTTATTGAAAAAAAGAGAACTGAACAAAATGTCTACAGCGACAAGATTCCGCGCGAGACAAACGACATCGTCCGCCAAAAAATGATCGAGTTTACCCGATTACTCAAAGAAGAACTTGCCAAAGACGAAGAAAAGTATAAAGAGGTGATGAATGACTGGCAGCGGTTAATGCTCCAAGTTCCAAACATTCCCGATGTTTCTGTACCTGAAGGTAAAAGCGATGCCGATAATAAAGAAATAAAGGTGTGGGGTAACCGACCGCAATTTCCTTTTGTGCCGAAAGATCATTTGGAAATCATGAAGGAGCTCAATATGGTGGATTTCGAACGAGGCGCCAAGGTCCACGGTTTTAGAGGCTACTTTCTAACCGGTGACGGAGTTCGCTTAACCTTCGCTATCTGGAATTACGCCATGCACTTTTTTACCGCCAAAGGTTTTATGCCAGTACTGCCGCCGGTCATTGTACGCAAAGCCAATCTCTACGGCACCGGTCACTTGCCTGGTGATGTTGAAGATTACTACATGACTCAGGATGGTGATGCCTTGGCGGGTACGGCTGAAATTCCGCTCATGGGTTACCACGCCGAGGAAGTCTTGGATGCTAAAACTTTCCCATTGAAGTATTTGGGATTCTCGCCGTGTTTTAGAAGGGAAGCGGGAAGTCACAGTAAGGATGTTAAGGGTCTCATTCGGGTTCATGAATTTTACAAACTTGAACAGGTCGTCCTCTGTGAAGCCAGCCACGAAACTTCAGTAAAACTCCATGAAGAAATTAATCGCAACACCGAAGAGTTTATTGAATCGCTCAATATTCCATATCAAACAGTCGCGAACTGCGGCGGCGACCTCGGGCTTGGTCAG
>CAZYVN010000005.1:0-4772 GCA_964650925.1 uncultured Candidatus Saccharibacteria bacterium | reverse complement strand
GGTCAAAAAATACGACATTAATCTCTGGGTACCGAAAGAAAAAACCTACCGCGAGATTTCTTCAGCTTCATATTTTCACGATTTTCAGTGTCGTCGATTCAACATTCGTTATAAAGATGCCGAGGGTAAGCTGCGTTATGCTCATTCGCTCAATTCTACCGCCATCCCGACCCCGCGCATCCTGGTTTCTCTCATTGAAAATAATCAGCAAGTCGATGGTTGCGTCGCCATTCCGGAAGTCCTCCAAAAATACATGGGTAAAGCAACGATTACCAAAGGGTAATTACGAGAAACGTTCTTAACAGGAAATGGCTCAACGAGTACTCATTTGGGTGTCCAACACCTAAGTGTGGTAAAATCGAGTGATGTTCAGACTATTTAAAAAAAGCCGTCTTCTTTCTCATAAACAGCTTCAACGAAAGCGACGAAGGTTTTTTGTAAAAGTTTTCGTGCTTCTTTTTGTACTTGTGTTGATTGTTGTTGGAATCTCGTACGTCTTGCGTTTACCGGCATTAACTATTGCTACAGTCAAGGTGACAGGGGACAAGAGTAGTCTTGCTAACGACATAGTAACGACAGCCAATAATGAACTTGCCGGACAGTATTTAGGATTATTTTCCAAGAAAAATATTTTTATTTTTCCTAAAGATGAATTACAAGCCGAGATTTTAAAGCTTTCTCCAAAAATCGCTGCTGTCACAATGGCTGTTGGTAACGATAATGTGCTCGCGGTAAATCCTATCGAGCGCAAACCTCGCGCCCTTTGGTGCGATGGTTCTTTTTCAAGCACAACAAATTGCTACTATCTTGATACAGCCGGGAAAATCTTTGATCCCGCGCCGTCGTTTTCGGGAACCGGTTTCTTTACCTATTTCGGCGGCGGACTGTCGACTAATCCACTCGGTAGCTCTTATCTCACGTCCTCGCTCTTTTCCGACCTCGATCAATTTCGGCAACATGTAATCGACCGAGGTATTCCGGTCGTGGCCCTGACTACTGTCGCTGATAATGAATTTACTCTGACGCTTCAAAATGCCACCGGCACTGGCCAAATATTAATCAATACCGCTACTCCGTATGACACTGTTTTGGAAAATCTAACGACGATCTGGAACGAAGAAATAAAACCTTCGGCCAAAGCGCCGGCTCGGGCGGTCGATTACATAGACCTGCGTTACGGCAATAAGGTATACTTTAAAGTGCGATGACCAAGTCTTTCTTTGCTTTTCTTGTGCTTGCAATTGCCGCCGCGACCGGATTAGCTGTGTACTTTCTCCATGTTCCGTATACCGTTTCGCGTCTGGAACCCGAGGTTATCAACACCGCCACGCCCGTAGGACCGGCCACTACGACCGAACTAATTTCATCACCAAAAATAAAGATTCTTCTCGTGCCTGGTCACGACTTGATTGACATTGGAACCAGCTACAAAAATCTTACCGAGGAATCACTGGCTCGAAAGCTAGCTTTCTACCTCAATGAGGACTTGGTAAAAGATGATCGTTTCGAGACCTACCAAACCAGGGACTTTATCACCGGTCAGTATACTTCCGATTTCCAAACCTACTTCGCCGACCAAAAGACCGCTATCGATACCTTCGAGCGTTCACTCAAATTGGAAATGAAGAGTAAGCTTCGATCAGGGGAAGTGGTAAAAGATATCACCGTTCAGCATAACAACACTTCACCTAGAGTCGGGGGCATTCTTTACGGCATTAACAAGTGGGCCAATGACAATAATATCGACCTCGCTCTACACATTCATTTTAATAACTATCCTCACGGTTCCATGACGAAAGCAGGCGCTTATTCCGGTTATGCAATCTACGTGCCGGAACACCAATATGCCAATGCCACCAGCAGTTTGGCCATTGCTCAATCAATAAATAACCAACTCAGCAGTTATTTTTCTCCAAGTAATCTTGATGCGGAGAAGCAGACCATTATCGAATCTCAAGATTTGATTGCCGTCGGTGCCAACAATTCTCGCAGCAGTCCTTCGATGCTCATTGAATACGGCTATATTTATGAACCTCAATGGATGAACGACGAAACCGCCAAAAAAGCCGCTGACGTAACCTACCAAGGCTTGGTTAACTATTATTTTCCCGATACGGTCAAAGCTATGACCAAAACAGTCGCAAAGGCTAAACTGGTGCCGCAGGTGGCGAGTGTGGTCGAGTCGATTAAAAATATTCTTCCAAAAAAGGTTTCGGTAGATGTTTCGGCGAATGCTTATCTGGTCGCTAATTTCGACACAGGTGAAGTTCTCCTTCAAGATAATAAAGATGCTGTTTTACCGATTGCCTCGGTGACCAAGCTTGTAACCGCTCTCGTCACCTTAAAATATTTAAAAAAACCGGTTGCTCCTCATTTACTGTACCCGCTTCTCATGGAGTCTTCGAATGAAGCGGCAGAAAGCTTGGCTACAATGTATGGCAGAGACGCCTTCATTGCTCTTATGAATAAGGAAGTCTCTGCTCTTGGGGCAACCAAAACTCACTTCGTCGATCCGTCCGGGCTTTCTCCGGCCGATGTTTCGACGCCGGCTGATTTATTAAAAATAAGTCGTTACATTAATATTGCCTATCCTCGTATTTTTACTATCTCCGATCTCCGTACGTATAAAGTGAATGGCCAACTCCTTAAAAATCCAACCCGTTTTCTTAATATGAAAACCTACATCGGCGGCAAGAACGGTTTTACCAACGAAGCCGGAAATACGTCGCTGTCGCTCTTTTCGATTAGAGGTAAAGAAAAGACTATGAAGTTGGCGGTGATTGTATTAAAGAGTAAGGATCGCGATAAAGATGTTGTTTCGCTCATTCAGGCTATCGATGTTGACAGGGGAGTTGTTCAGTAATAAAGTGCGGTTATGAGTTTTTGGGATGATATCAAAAAACCAATCATGGTTCTAGCGCCGATGGCTAATGTCACCGACGCTGCTTTTAGAAGAATCATTGCCAAGTATGGCAAGCCCGACGTGATGTGGACCGAGTTTGTATCGGCTGACGGGCTATTTTTAGGCGGTTACGATAACCTAATTCGTGATCTGGAATTTTCCGAAACTGAGCGGCCGATTGTTGCCCAGTTTTTTACTTCACATCCGGAAATGATGGAGAAAGCTGCAGCGCTTGCAGCGAAGTTGGGATTTGATGGCATCGACATAAATATGGGTTGTCCGGATAAGAGTATTGAAAAGCAAGGGGCGGGCGCGGCCATGATTAAAAATCCTAAACGTGCGCGAGAAATTATTCGAGCGGCAAAACGAGGCGTAGCAAAGGCGGGGAAGAGTATTCCGGTTTCTGTTAAAACTCGCATCGGCTATTCTAAAAATGAACTGGCGACCTGGCTGCCGGAACTTTTAGCCGAAGAGCCGGCAGTTATTACTATTCATGCCCGGACGAGAAAAGAAATGTCGAAAGTACCGGCCCGCTGGCAGCATATAAAAGAAGCGGTCGAGATTCGCAACAAACTTGGCTCGAAAACCTTCATTTTTGGAAACGGTGATGTGGTCGATCTAGAAGAGGCGCGGGCCAAGGCCCGCGCCTCCGGCGCCGACGGCGTCATGCTCGGCCGGGCAATTTTTGGCTCGCCACTTCTTTTTAATCCTCACAGAAAAATGAGCGACCTTCCGCTTCGCGAGCGACTTCTGATCATGCTCGAGCATACCGCTCTTTTCGAAAAGCTTTTGGGTGATGTCAAAAGTTTTGCGGTCATGAAAAAGCACTACAAAGCCTATGTAAACAATTTTTCGGGCGCGGCCGAGCTACGAGCCAAGCTTATGGATACCAATAATTACGCCGAAGTCCGAACCATCGTCCAAGACTTCATTAAAAGCCTCAACTGAGCCATTAAATTATGTTTATAGAGAGTAGTGTTGTGGAAAACTTTCTTGAGAAATGGTGGAGTTAAGTGATATAGTTAGGTTCGCACTGTACGAAGAAGGAGGTGATGCCAAACAGTTCCTAGTGTAGGGGGTGGGTTTTTACCCGCCCCCTTTTATATCCCCGCGATTTTTTGTATACTGTCACCATATGACTACTCACGAACACGTTGCTCTCTACCGAAAATACCGGCCGCAAAAATTTAATGAAGTGGTCGGTCAGGACAACGTGGTGAAAGTTCTCCAAGGAGCAATCAAGCTCGGCACTATTTCTCACGCGTATCTTTTCGCCGGTTCGCGCGGTACCGGTAAAACGTCGATCGCCCGGATTTTCGCCAAGGCCATCGGCGTTTCCGACAATGATCTCTACGAAATTGATGCCGCTTCAAACCGCGGTATCGACGACATTCGCCAAATTCGTGAGGCCGTCAGTACTCTGCCTTTTGAATCGACCTACAAAGTTTACATTATTGACGAAGTTCACATGCTCACCAAGGAGGCTTTTAATGCTCTTCTCAAAACGCTCGAAGAGCCGCCCAAGCATGCCGTTTTCATTTTGGCTACCACCGAAGCCGACAAACTACCGGAAACCGTCATCTCTCGTTGTCAAACATTTACTTTTAAAAAACCGACTCAAAAAATTCTTAGAGACGTGGTCGTCGCCACCGCCAAAGGCGAAGGGTATACCATCGACAACGCCGGAGCGGAATTGATCGCGGTTTTGGGCGACGGGTCATTTCGAGATACTCACGGTATTTTGCAAAAAGTGATTAGTTCAAATCCGAAAGGCAAAATCACCATTGAAGATATTGAAACGGTTACCGGTGCGCCTCGCGGTACGCTTGTCAACGATTTTATCTCAGCCATTGCCGGTGGTGACAAGATG
>CAZYVN010000004.1:0-13566 GCA_964650925.1 uncultured Candidatus Saccharibacteria bacterium | reverse complement strand
TGTGCCAAGAGCGGAGAACCGAGGACCTTTTTCATGAGTAGAGGTGGAGGGCGAAATGTACCAAAGATATTACGGCTTCACCCTGTGAACCCCGCTCGCCGCGTTATAATTAACTCCATTAAATGTCCCGACAGGGCTGCCGCCGTTGAACGTACACTGCTGGACAATGTTGGAGTTGTTGGCGTTTTCAAGGGGCACGCCTAGGCAGTAGCTCCTATTTGAAGATTGCGGCTCATATACATATGGCGAACCCTGAGTCGGAGGAACCGGGATGGAAGGGATGAAATCAGCCATTGTGTTGCTGCAGCCCGCGGTGCTTGAGGTCAGCTGAAGGTAGTTATTCGAAAGATTGGTATTCGGATACGCTTTACATAGATCGTAAAACGTTTCCAATGCCAGCTGAAGATTTGCGATATCGGATATGCGCTTACCATCCCTCGAATTCGCCCTGGCGCTATTAAACGACGCCAACACAATACTGGTCAAAATACCAATGATTGCAATCACCACAAGCAACTCGATTAATGTAAAACCTTTAGCCGAGATTTTGTTGAATTTCATAGTCCGTATATTATAACACAACTTATCTACAATTTTTAAACTTATAAAACAAAAACTGACATCTAATAAGATGTCAGTTTTTGTTTTATAAGATATACGAACAAGCTTCTTTTATGAACAAGTACCAGCAGCTGCTGTCATAGTAAATGCACCTGCCTGGCTTGCTGATTTACCTGTGCTATCTACACAGTAGTAGTTATTCTGTCCTTTTACCTGAAGTGCCCATGCTCCTGCGGTTGCAGCATCTGTAGACGCTTTTATAAGAGTACCTCCGGCATTACAGATTCCTTTTATTATAGTATCCAATCCTTGTGCTGCAGCTGAAAACATACCCGTTCCCACTGTCGTTCCACAAGAACCTGTCGGGGTGATGTCAGTTCCTCCGAGTGCTGAATATCCTGCTGCATAACCTGTACCGTAGCTATTTGGAGTCTGGCTAGAGTAATATAGTTCTGCCTGACCTCGAGCGTTGGCGAGTTGTGCCGCAACGGCAGCATCCTTTCCTTTGCTTCGAGCAGTGTTGAGAGACGCGAGGACGATTGCCGACAAGATACCGATGATGGCGATGACCACCAAGAGTTCGATAAGTGTAAAACCTTTATTTTTATTCATACTAAAAAATTATTAATAATTATCTGATTTGTATATACTTTTATAGTTTGATCGCGCGTAGTACTACCGACCTTAATATTTATCCCACGCGACTTTTCTCAAACTTATGCGCCTAATTATACAATGTTTTAAATGCCAATTGTAAGGAAACCTGTGGATAAACCTGGAGAAACCGTGCGTGAATCGGCCTAAATTGACGAAGAAATGCTGTAAATCGGCACCAGAACTGAAGCGAGGAGGAAGCCAACGCCGAGACCGAGGGCGACAATCATAACCGGCTCGATAAGATCTACTAAGGTCTGAATAGCTACTTCGACTTCGCGAGCGTAGAATTTTGAAAGCGTTTTGAGGATACTGCCGAGCTCTCCTGTCTCCTCACCGACTTTCATCATTTGAATCATGATACCGGGAATCTCTTTATTGCGTGAAAGAGCGTCCGAGACCGAACTACCGCCCTTAACAAGCTCGAGGGCTTCGACCAAAATCTGCTTGTAAACGGCATTATCGATGACCGAAGCGGTCAATTCGAGTACTCTAACCATCGGAATTCCCGAAAGAAGCATTGTATTCATGTTGTCGGCCATGCGTGAAAGGTAAAGCTTCTTGTAGAGAACACTGATGAAAGGAATGGTGATTTTAAAACGATCCAAGACAAGTCTACCTTCGGTGGTTTCGAGGAAGCGATAGAGGAAAAAGACCCCAACAACAACGCCTGCAAGGAGAACAATACCGTAATTGACCAGAAAACTACTAATAGCGAGCACAACCTGAGTATAAATCGGGATAGATTGACCCGAATCCGCAATGATGCCGCTGATTTTCGGAATAACCAGGGTAAACATAAGGATCATCACCACAATGAAGGTAAAGATAACGAAAGCCGGATAAATAAGGGCGTTACGAGCTTTTGAGGTGATTTCAAACGAACGGTCGAGGTAATCGGCGAGGTAAAGAAACGTTTCGTCGAGGCGACCGGATTCTTCGCCGGCCTTAACCATGTTAATGTAAAATTCCGAGAATATCTTCGGATGCTTGGCTAGAGCGTTTGAGATCGAGCTGCCTCCCTGTAGATCGTCTGAAACCTGCTGTAGAGCAACCTTAAGCGGTCGACTCTCGACTTCAGTACTCAAGAGGCGAAAAACGCGCAGAGCCGACACCTGAGCCTGGAAAAGAGTAGCCATCTGGCGCGAAAGAATAACGACATCCTTGGTCTTTACGCGGTCAAGAAAGGTGAAGTTGCGCTCGAAAAGATTGCCCTCGTTTTGGCCTTTTATCCTGGTAATCATGAGACCGCGGCGTTGGAGGGAGCTAATGGCAACATCGAGTGTAACCGCGTCAATACTGCCTATTTTCTGGTCGCCGTTTTGATCGACTGCTTTGTAATTAAATAACATAGTGATAGTTTAGATCATCTTTTCGAGAGTCTTTGGACTAAAGGAATTAAGATAAGCGTTTTCAACCGTGATTTCACCGGCCCGTACCAGGTCGGCGAGGCAGCGGTTCATATCAATCATGCCCTCAGTCGAGCCGGTTTCGATGACAGTATTGATTTCGTAAATACGCTTTTCTCGAATTAGGTTAGCAACAGCATTATTGTTGATGAGTAGCTCGTAGGCTGGGATAAGCCCTCCGGAAACCCGCGGAACGAGACGCTGGGAAAAGATACCGGAGAGGCTGCCGGCCAGTTGAATACGGATCTGGTCTTGTTGACCAGCCGGGAAAGAGTCGATGATTCGGTTTATCGTCTGAGCAGCGGTGTTGGTGTGAAGAGTCGAGAAGACGAGGTGACCGGTTTCGGCGGCAGTCACAGCTGTAGCAATAGTATCGATCCCCCGCATTTCACCAATCATGACCACATCAATGTCCTGCCGAAACATGCTAAGCAGGGCTGTATGAAAATCATCGGTGTCAATCCTCACTTCTCGCTGGTCGATGATCGATTTCTTCGGTTCATATTGATACTCAATCGGATCTTCGATGGTGAGAATATGCTCGGCACGAGTGAGATTAATCATTTCAGTCATCGAAGCAAGCGTAGTGGTCTTACCTTGACCAACCGGCCCCACCACCAAAAAGAACCCCTGCTGCTTGCGCGTAAAAACCTCGAGAATAGGTGGTAGATTAAGCTCATCAAGGGTCCGGATTTTCTTTGGAATAAGCCTCATGGCAACACTGATCCCTCCTTGTTGGAAGTAACCATTGCCGCGGAATCGAGCGATATTTTTATAGGCGTACGAAAAATCGATCTCCTTTTTCTCCAAGAATCGAGCCTTATTTTCAGGAGAAAGCAGAACATCAAGAAAGCCCTGGGTATCTTCTTTCTTGATGATTGGTCGCTTTACCAGAGGAATAAGAAAACCCGAGACGCGGATAGTGGCCGGTCGACCTTCCGAAAGGTGCAGGTCGGAACCCCCCTCTTTTATGACTGTTTCTATAAGATCCTCGAGTTCTTTTTTATAGTCCATGATTAATAAATTAAGGTTCGTTTTAATTAGCTACTTTTGCTTTTTAATAATTTCCATGACCTCGGTCAGCACCTCGGAAGGGATGGTGGTCGCCTTGACGATGTAGCCGTTAACACCGAGAGTGGTTGCTCGGTCGATATCCTCGCTCTGGCTTTGATTGGTGAGCATGATAACGATGGCTTTCGCGGCCAGTTTTTCTTTTCTAATTCTTTCCAACAACTGCAATCCATCCATGGTCGGCATCACCACATCGAGGACCAGAACATCGGGCGAAAATTTGTCTCGTAATATCTTTAGCGCCGCTTCCCCTCCCACCGCTGTTTTTACTTCGAAACCACTTTTAGCAAACTTGACCGAATACATGTCAAGTAAAAACGTATCGTCATCCACCAAAAGTATCGAAAGTTTTTTATCGGGAGAGATTTGCATTAGGATAATTGTACTACAGCTTATTGACTTCCTCAAACGGAATTTCCCGCTTGAAAGCTTTAATAATGGCATCTTCACGCATCGTAAGCATGCCCTTCGAGCGTAGCATGTTTGAAATAGCCAGTTCGGTCGGCTTGTTCAAAATAACCGCTTCCAGATCCTTATCCATCTTGAACACCTCAAAAACGGCGGTTCGACCACGAGTACCTTTCGGACAATCCGAGGTCGGCGCGATACCGAGCACCGTCTTGGCCTCTGGTATTTTGTTACGATACTGGATAGGCAAATCATCGAATTGCTTATCGATCATCAATTTAACACTTCCTTCCACCGGAATTTCCACGCCCGAATTCGGACAAATGAGACTCACCAGACGTTGAGCAATGGTAAGAACCAAGGTAGGAGCAATGAGATACGGGTCGACGCCCATATCGATAAGACGAGGGATCACACCGGCAGCGTTGTTGGTGTGAATGGTCGAGAAGACCAAGTGACCGGTAAGAGCAGCTTGGACCGCGAGCTGTGCCGTTTCTCTATCGCGAATTTCTCCCACCATGATCACGTCGGGGTCCTGACGCAAGACGGTTCGAAGTCCGTTGGCAAAGGTGTAGCCGATTTCCGGTTTAACCTGCGACTGACTCATGCCCTCGATGTTGTATTCAATCGGGTCTTCAAGTGAAAGAACGTTCTCGCTTTCGCGGTCGATTTCGTTAAGCATTGAGTAGAGCGTTGTACTCTTACCGGAACCGGTCGGACCGGTAATGAGGATGAGGCCGTACGGTCGATCAAGGGCATACTTGACGAGTTCGAGATTAGTCGGGGTCAAGCCCATATCATTGAGTTTCTTCACGCCTTTCTCCTGGTCAAGAATACGCATCACCACCTTCTCTCCATAGTAAGCCGGAAACGTCGAGACACGGAAGTCGATTTTCCGACCTTCGATACGAGCCGAGAAACGACCGTCTTGCGGCTTTCGTTTCTCGTCGAGCTTCATATTTGAAAGGATTTTGATACGAGCAACAACAGCGCTATGGACCTTCATTGGCAAGACCAAACTGGTATTAAGGACACCGTCGACTCGAAAGCGCACTCGGATCTTGTCACGCATCGCTTCAATGTGAACGTCGGAAGCTTCACCTTCGGTCGCGTAGCGAAGAATGGTGGCGACGATTTTGGTCACCGGCGCATCCTCGATGATCCGCATGCCGGCTTTTGATTGGGTAATGGCGTTAACTTGATTTGAAATTTCGGTTTCGACGGTAGAAAGTTCGCTTTCAAGTTCGGAGAGAGCCTTGGTCACCTCACCCGAAAGACCTTTGTAAATCTCGAGGACTTTTTCGAAATCCTGTTGAGAAATGAGGAAAATTTTGAAAGGCAGATTGACTTTTGAGGCAATGAAGTTGAGAGCGTCCCTCGCCTCGATGTTATCCGGGTCGACGAAACCGACCTCAAGCACGCCGTCTTTAAGGCCAATCGGCACAAAACGATAGTGGATAGCTGATTCCTCGGGAATGTATTCGATGACATTGAAAGGAATGTTTTGATCACCGACGTTTCTTGTGGGAATGTTAAGGTACTCCCCTTTTGCCGCCAGAATATCTTCGAGTGTTACCCCTTTTTCAAGCAAGACCTTTTCAAGGGTCAGGCCTGATTCGGCAACCTGCTTTTTAATGGCCGGAATTTCATCCTTGCTTATGGAATTTTTCTTTGCCAATATTTCGAGGATTCCCATGAAAAATATAAAAGCTTAGTGTTTCTTGGCCGGAATGGTTTTTTTAAGTGGTGCCGTTGGAGCTTGAGAGGCAGCTGCACCGCCAGTTGGAGCTGAAACTTCTAACGGCGAGAACGGATTATCGCGACCAACCGGCTGAGGCACGATTTCAACGCTGAAATCAGAGAGTGAGCCATAAACCGGACTTTGAAAGATTGAATTGTCGAGTTGGATAGCGTTGATTTTTCCGAGAGCGGCCAACAAGTCTTTACCGAGCACATCGTTATTGTTTTGATTGTTGACAATGAGGCCTACCGAGCTATCATTGCGACCAGAATAGAAGAAGTACCCCAAAGCACCCAGAACGAGGACGAGGACGATAATCGGAACAGGGCTTCGTTTTGGTTGTTGTGGTTGCATATTATTGTTTTAGCCAATAGGTTTTAACACCCAGATCGAACTCATACTGATCGCTGCTACTATCGCCGGCCTTAAGGGAAATCGAATTTACATCAAGTACACGCAGACTGCGCTGCAGGTCAGCCAAGATTGCCAAAAAGGTGCTGTAGCTTGTAGTAACAGAAAAATTGAGGATCATAGCGTTGTAACTTTGACCGACATCTACCGGCACGGCTGCGGCGACATTGGCGATGGTTGCTGGAGCAGCTTTACCGGCTGTTCCTGCGGCACCTGTTGCCCCTGTCGGTGCTCCCGGCGTAGTCGCAGCTCCGCCGGCAGTCGAAGCGGTTTGGTTATCACCCGAGGTACTGAGTTTTACATTAGCAATACTAACTCCATATTTTGAGGTAATACTATTGATATCAATGATCAATCGAACGTTATCGATATTATCTGGTAAAAGTTTTTCAAGTCGCTTAAGATCTTCGCCTTTAAACGAATTGTACTTAGTAAGAAGCTTGTCACGCTGAGAAATGAGAAGATTAGACTGAGCAATTGCTGCATCATAATCGGCGTTTTTCTTCTGTAGAGCTTGAATATCATTATACTTCGGATTGATCACGGTAAAAACCAATTCGACTGAGATGAGTATTAAAATGATGGGACCAAAAAATTTGTTCATTGTGGTGTTGAAGTAGAAATCTGGACCGTTCCTGTCGCCGCCGGCTGGAACATCGAGCTGTTCTTGTACAGAGCGACCTTTGGATCAAGCGAAGCGGTGAAATCAAAGCCGACACTACCGTTTTGTTGGAGACTCAAGTTGGAAACAATAGGATCCTTGAGGAGTTTGTTCTGGCCAAAAACATCGGATTGTAGAGCGATACTGCTGAAACTTTGGCCTTCACCGCTTAGAGTAATGTTGATCTTATCTTTGCCCACCAACGTATAGTTAAAACTGGTAAACCGGACGCTTTTGAGAGTGATGGTTTGAAGGAGGTCAAAGAATGACGAAATAGCGATATGATTATTGAGAATGTCTTTAGCTGCTTGGAGGCGGCTATCCAATTTGGAGAGAGTATCAATAAGGGCGGGATCAAATTCCTGTTTAGTTCGGGCAAGCGATTGTTCGTCCTGGGCGATTTTTGTTTCAATCACATGCTGCCAGACGTACACCCCTATACTGCCGGCAATGGCGAGGACGAAAATGAGAGAAGCTCCCAGGAGAAAGAAATTAATAGACGCATACCGAGGCAGGCCACCGCCCGGCACCAAGGGTTTTTTGGGAATGAACGATGATTGGGATTTGGGATCCATTGTATCCAATTATAGTACCAATTCACCAAAATCTTCTGTGGATTACTCGAGTTCTCCCAGTTTCCGCAAGGCGATCCCAACCGCCACGGCAAACTCCGGCCCGGCCTGCCTCAAAACATCATCAAGGAAGGCCGGTGTTTCCACTTTTGAAAAGGGGTCAGCCATAATGATTTCCGTCTGAAAACTAGCCGCCGCCACTTCGGCAAAACCCTTAAGCAGCACTCCGCCGCCGGTAAGCACGACTTTTGAGACGTTTTTGTTGTTTTTTTTCTGATAATTAAGGAGAACGCGGTTTGCTTCGTAAAAAATATAATCTAAAGTCAAAGTAATAACCTCCTTGAGGGATCGATCATCCGGTTCGGCTGAAAGACCCTTGGTACGCTTAAGGTTTTCCGCTTCATTAACCGTCACACTCATGGCCTTGGAGATCGCCAGAGTGATGTCTTGCGAGCCGCGATTAATGGTATGCGAAGTTTGGAGCACACCTCGTTCGACGATGTAGAGCTTGGTTGTTCCGGCCCCCATATCGAAGACCATGACCGTCTCAATTCCCTGCTCAAGTGCGGCTCTGATGGTACTAAAAATCTCAATTTCAAAAAATGATGCCTCGAGCGAGCTTTTAATGGCGATTTCACGGTACTTGTTAAGGGCTTCGTTATGAATGACGACAATAAGCACGTCGACCGTACCCTTATCGGCGTTGGCCTTCGCTTCGTTGCCGGGAGTTTCGCTGAGTTCTTTTTCTTCGCGCGGCACAATCCACCAGTCGAGAGCGACCTCGGTAATCGGCACCGGAATGTATTTTCTAGCCTCGATCGGGATCATTGTTACCAACTGCTTCGAATCGAGAGCCGGCATTTTTATAAATGTCACCAAACTTGAAGAAAGCGGGATGGCGATACCGCAACGTTTGGTGGTGGTTTTTGATTCTTTAAGCAGGTCGATAAGACCTTCGATAATTTTGTCGGTCGGGAGATTAGTGGCTCGGCCGATTTCGGTGCCTCCATAAGGCCCCAGGGCTAGTTCACCGTAGGTTTCGAGGATGGCGCGGCCCTTTTTTTTCTTAAGTTGGACAAGCTTAATAGAAGACGAGCCGACATCGATGCCCAAAACGCTTGAATCGCTCTTATTAAAAAAACCAAATAATCGTGAAAGAGGCATAACTATAAAGGATATAATAGCATATTTTATCTTTTCTTCATTATTATTTCATCTGCACACCCTATACTGAAATGATGCCTATTTTCGCCCACTACATTAATCGGATAGTCAATCTTCTTTTCCCGCAAAAAGCGGCCATACTAAATCTCGAAAATCTCTTTCCGGCCGAACTGCACGCCTACGCTTCGACTGTCCGAAAAATCCACCCGGATCTCGATATCACCGCCCTTTTCGACTACCGCAACGAGATTATTCGAGGGTTGATTTGGCAGCTCAAATACAAGGGTAACGTAAAAGTGGCGAGACTTTTCGCCGAATGCCTTTATTATGCTCTTTTAACGGAACTCGAGGAGGCCTCGATTTTTGAAAACTTCTCCTCCCCGATCATTATTGCCCTACCGCTTTCAAAGAAACGAGAGCGGGAACGAGGCTATAATCAATGCGAGCTCATCCTTGGAGCCCTACGTGAAATCGACAAAGGAAATCTGTTCCAATATTCAAAGAAAATCCTCAAAAAAATTATTCAAACTCCACCCCAAACGTCACTTAAAGATAAAGACGCTCGACTGCGCAACCTTAAAAATTGTTTTGTGGCCGATCCGATCCTCGCGAAAGATCGAAATATTATCCTCCTCGACGACGTCACCACCACCGGCACCACCCTCAAACAAGCCCGCCGCAGCCTCCTCTCATCCGGCGCCCGCCGCGTTCTCTGCCTCGCCTTGGCGCATTAATTAAAAGGTTTAAAAATTTACCGCTTCATACTGGCATACTTCTTCATCACCTCTTCTTCGACTTCGGCGCGGGGACGACCGAAGATCAGAGAAGAGAGCTCTTTGAGTTTGTCGACCTGGTCGGCGTTGCCCTTGGTTGGCTTCTCGATTCTGACATTGAATGGTTTGGCTGGTCGGCCGCCGGTAAGCAGGCGAACATAGGCGTTGAAGTTATCGAGATTGGTGATGTCGGTTTGGGTAAAGACCGGCCTGAACTGTTTCTCCAAGAATTCGGCGTCTTCGGTACCGACTCGAAAGACCGCCATCGAGCCGACGTTTCCAAAAACGGCGTTTTTAATTTTCTCATCGAGCTGGCCGATGAATTGATGAGCAACCGTAAGTCCCAACCTGTACTTTCGCGCTTCGGAAAGAATAGTAGCGATAGAGTCCGTCGTAATATTTTGGAACTCGTCGAGATACAGATAAAAGTCATTCATTTGTTTACCGAACGAATCGACGCGTGAGAGGGCGGCCATGAGGATTTTGCCGACCAGAATAAGACCGATCAAGTGCGAGTTGATATCGCCGAGGCGACCCTTAGAAAGATTGACGAGCAGGATTTTTTTGCTGTCCATGATTTCGCGCATGTTGAAGGAAGATTTTTCTTGAGCAATGATCGGCCGCATGATGTCGTTGGCAAGAAAGACGTCGAATTTGGAAGTGATGTAGGGCACAATGTTGGCAAGCGAAGCTTCGCCGCCGGCTTTTTCGGCGATTTCTTTCCAAAACTGCACCACGATTGGATTGTTACACTTTGAAAGCTTGAGGTCTCTAAATGCCTTGTTCGACATCACTCGAGAGACGTCAAGAAGGGTCGAACCGCTCTCAGGATCTTCGATGACTAGATTTGTGGCATTACGAAAATACTGTTCGAACATCGGTCCCATTGATTCCGGCACGGCGCCGTAGAGTTTCTGAAAGATCGAGAACATTTCATTAACGACGAAAGTCTTTTGTTCAGGGAAACGATGGTCGAATTCGAGCATGTTGAGAGCCATAGGCCGCTCAACCGAAGCCGGGTCGAAATAAACAAGATCCTCGTAACGATTCTGGGGGATGCTGGCGAGAATATCGACGACATCGGAGCCGTGCGGGTCGATAAAACAGACGCCGTGACCGGCCTTGATATCCTGAATAATCATATTTTTTAAAAGGGTCGTCTTACCGGTGCCGGTTTGACCGATCACATAGAAATGACGCATCCGATCTTCAGCGGCAATATACACTTTTGATTCCTGACCACGATGACTATTGGTACCGATAAACGTCCCATCCTTAGGAATATCGAGCGGCGCCGGAGCACTTCCTGCCTTGGATTGTTTGAGCTGCGGCGCCGCCTTACCAACATGAGTTGCCGGGAAATGAAGACAGGTGGTGAGCTCTTCCAGGTTTAAAATAACCTCTTCCTTGGCGTTAAAAGTTCGCAGTGAAAATTGCTCGAGTAAATGTTCAAGTTTACTTTTTTCAACCTTCTTCCATTCGATTCGGTTGCCATGACCGTTCTCGAATTGATTAAATGACGATTCAAGGTCATGCAAAATACCGTTAGCTTCGCTTTCGCTCGCCGCCGAAGCGACGATTCGGATATTCACCGACACGAATGGACTTTTAAGCTTGCGGGTGAATTGTTCAATTGATGTTTGGTCAAGGGCGCTCGCGCGCTTCTCTTTTTCTTCCTTTTCTTTGGCGATTTTTTCCTGACTTTTGAATATGTTGAATAACTCTTTCGTCATTTGACCGCCGAAAGACTGGTCGATTTCTTTGAGCGCGGTGGTTATTTTTTCTCCTTTTCGCATTTTTTCCAGGGATTTTTCCGATTCCCTCATCAGAAAATCTTTGCGCTCGCCGAAAATAAATTGGATTGACGCTCCCTCCCCATCACGATCGATTTTTGAAAAACTATTGAGCACGGCGCCGAGCGGATCAACATCAAAGGCCTCGTATGGCTTGAGTGGATACAGAAAATGCTTGGAAAGCTGGGCATACGAAGCAACTGAGACACCGGTATCGTTGAAAATATTGTAATCATCCTTCTGTTCGTGGACATGGGCACCCGGGAAAACCGCCAGGATTTGTTTTTCAAAAAGCTCTTTGCGAGTGGTTGGCACGGAAACATAGAAAATAAATTCTTCACTACCGTTGGCATTGGCCACTTCAACAGCAAACCAACCCGGATCCTTTTTATCTTCTGAAATTGAAAGCATGCCGGCATAGAATTGTTCCATACCGGAAATTAATTCTTTAAGTTGTTTTGTTTTGTCCTCTTGCGATGCCTCGGGTAAACTAACTTCGAACAAGGTCATACGAAGCGGTTTCCACAGTTCGTTTTTGTTGGTTAGATCGGGAATGTTGTAGCCGGAGGCTAGAAACTGGACGAGAAAACGATGGAAGTCATCGAGAAGATGGGGGTTGTTGAGTTTCTCAACTACCGTCATGGCGTTCTTAATACCCTTCTCTTGCAAGATGCCGATGAATTCTTCGAGTTGGCGATCGTGCGATTCCGGCGACAGCTCAAGGGTGATGGCTTGAACTTCGTGCTTCTTCATTGAGTACTGGGGGTGCAAAACTTCACTGTGCGGTGTTGCAGCGTATTGCTTAACGGTTTCTTTTAGTACTTGATGCGGAGTCATCTCAACACCCCTCTCTTTTGCTCGCTCAGCCGTCTCCAAAGAGGCCACCATCAGCCGAGTTAATTCTTCTTGAGGATTGGTTGACAACAATTCCGGACCAAACTTATTTTCCATGACCTTCATTGTAACACACTCATCTCTTCTTTTTTTTATTCGGCGTGCAGTTCTATCCTTGCAATTTATTAAAATATATGATATAATAGGGAAAGATGGAAATTATCGGTCAACTATATAGGAAACTTTAACCTCAACCAAATTAAAATTCCAGAAATCTTTTGATTTCTGGAATTCTGCTTTTATGGATACATCTCGTCTCGGATTTTTTGGAGTCGGGCAATGGTTGCTCGATCGCTGATCTTTTTAAAACGTGGAAATTTTTTGCCATTCTTTTCAACATCGCCCATCCACATCTCTAGTGGTCGATTGTCAAAACAAGGAATGCCGAGTTCTTTTGAAGCCTTGTATACCGATGCTTCGTATAAAGGTCGGTAAACAACAAAATGTTCCTCGCCGGCTCGAGCATCGTCTTCGGTATGGAAACCGACACCCATGATTTCGTAGGTGTAGTTGTTGATCTCCCCTTTCGGATCGTGTTTGTAGTGATAATAAAAACCAGCTTCCGGCACACGTTTTGGCATTGGTAGTGGCATAAGTTTTTTGTTCTATGATTATACTACCATAAGCGGGGGTTTCTTCCCTTACAGGGACGGTACAGGTCTCGAATTTCAAGCGCACTGCGTCACGCCGAAGCTTCGCTACTGCGAAGCGAAGGCGGAAGGGGCGGGATTCGAACCCGCGGAGCCGATTAAAGCTCACCTCTTTAGCAAAGAGGTACGATAGACCACTCTGACACCCCTCCATATGTATTGGGACGTTCTCAAAAGTACACTCTGCACGATAGCATATTTTAGATTTTTTTTCTATTATTTCATGCTAAAATTGAGGGACAAACATGAACAACCTTTTTATCCCTATCGTTCTGGGCACCGCTCGCGAAGGCCGCGAGTCGGAAAAAGTGGCTCGTTACGTGCTCGCGGAATTAACCGCCCTGGGCCAATTCCAGACTCAGCTCGTCGACGTGCGAGATTTCCTTTTTGGTAAAACAGAGGTGTATCCGGAAGCGGCCAAACCTTGGAAAGAAATCATGACCAAAGCCGACGGACTTATCATCGTAAGCCCCGAGTACAATCGCGGCATGCCCGGCGAATTGAAGATCTTACTCGACTCGCTTGATGATGAATACGTAAAAAAGCCTGTGGCGATCATCGGTGTATCGAGTGGAAAATGGGGCGGTTCGAGAATGGCCGAAGCGATTTTACCGACGTTGGTGACCCTAGGTATGGTTCCCGTTTCGCCATCTCTTCCTTTTGCGGTTGTCCAAAATCTCTTTGATGAGAGCGGAAAAATCCTTGATGATTCTTACAAAGCCAAAATCGCTTCAATGGCAAAAGAGTTAATCTGGTTCGCCCAAACGCTCAAGCAAGGCCGCCACGGAGCTTAAGTCATGACAT
>CAZYVN010000003.1:0-13570 GCA_964650925.1 uncultured Candidatus Saccharibacteria bacterium | reverse complement strand
CGATTTTTCCTCCAATTTTCATAAACGTTTATGTAAAGAACTTCTGTTTTCGTCCTTTCGAACTTATCAGTCGAGATACACATCTCGAGAACAGAGAGGCGACTTTCATCACCTCCTTACATATCACGCTATCGTGTGATTTTGAATCAAATTTCCATCTGATCTACTTGTTCAACCTGGCCGAGACCAGATCGAAGTTTCAATCCGATGTAGTTTAAGACTCGATCACTCCACCCGAAGATGAAGTGCACATCCTGTGTACCTTGCGGCGCAACAGCGTCTCCGTACGGAGCAATAGTGACCAAGAATGCTTTCGCATCCGGAGCAACTTGTTCCTTGTATGACCGCCACAATTCCAAGAAGCTACCGGACACTGAGTATCCCCGACCATACGCCCAATCCTCGCTATCGGTTATACCGATGAACGCATCCACTTTCACCTTGCGGCTGAGTAGATACTCGACCGGAGCCCCGACTGCCGTACCTCCGCCACCAATCGAGACAATCTTACCTGCCGTATCCAATACATCCCGCAGAGAAAGATCACCTGTAGGCACTACGCCGGTGTTAAATGGCAAGACTACCGTCCGTTTTTCGATTTTACGCAATAGCGCTCCGGTAAAGATGTCCGCGATATCAATGTAACGGGTAGAACTCTCTTGCGAGAGGGTGCCTGAAGACATTGAGCCACTAACATCCGGACCGATCGCCACTGTCGCATTGCCAAAAGTCGGCATATTCTCAAATGAAAGATTCACTGCCTCGCGGATTGCTCCACTGATACGCAGATCATTCCCTTCACTTTTCGAATACATCTTCCAGGCATTGAAGAAACGAAAAGGTAGGACTTTCGAGCGACGGATCGCTTCCCGATTAGTGAGCCTCTCGACTGCATACTGCACGTTTTCCTCTGCCGTAAACACCCCATGACGCGCGAACGTCACGAGATTGGACAAAAGATTACGATACGGCGCTTGTCGCAATAGCTCAGACCAGATCTTGGTCGTCGTCGCTTTTACCGACGGTACCACCACTTCATACGGCAGACGTCCCTGTTTTACGAGAGAAATCTGTTCGTCTTCGGTAGCAGCCGTCTTCAAAGCTTCAAACGCCCTGATCTGGGGGTTGAGTTCCTCATTGTCAGTGAGTTTCTCTTTCCCTTGAGTAAGCCATCCGAAACGTTCGGAGGTCGCGGCGTCTGCCGGTTTTGGATGGGCCATGCGAATAATATCACGAAGCGTCAAACCTTCTGAATTGGCCGAGCCATACTTCAGGGCGTGATATTCGGACATACTCGCAAGGTACTTCCTGACCGGTTCGACCGTCATACCTCCAAGGCCATTGCGACCGGCGATTTTTCCCGACTTCACGATCGTTACGAACGACCGGAGATCATCGGGAGTCTTCACCACCCGAGTAAAAACCTTTTCGAAGAGGTCTTTAGTCCGACCGCCGCCAGCCGAAAGGATTGCAAGTCCCAGAGTCGGCAATGTCTTCATCATTCCCTCTTCACGAGCCCATACGAGCGCTCGTGCAAGATAATGAGGACATTCGTTTCGAGCTGCGGTAAGTACCTCGATTGCCTCCTTGTTCATCGAGAAGGATTTTACGTTGTTCGATAAAAGTCTCGAGTCTTTCTGGAGGTTCAGCCTGATAGTGAGTTTTTTTTCCGACAGTCGTTTCGCTCACCAAACCCTTTTTCGCCAAGGATTCAAGGACGACATATGTCGTGGAGCGATTTATATTTGTTTTTTTAGACAGATCAAGCACCGAGCTATTATCAACCGCGAGCAGTGAGAGATAGACGGCTGCCTCTTTTTCATTGAGCCCGATATCTTGTAAGTACTTTTCTAACATACGTTAATCCTAACACCCCTCTTAAAAAAGAGAAAGTGATCTTAACAGCCCCTTTATTTGCGGCTGGGTAGTAATTTTGCTACTATGAATTCTACCGCGGGATTAGTTTAGTGGTAAAACAACAGTTTTCCAAACTGTGGTCAGGAGTTCGATTCCCCTATCCCGCACCAGAAAAAGAAAAAACGCCATGAGGCGTTTTTTCTTTAGAAACTATTTATCGCACGTGCACTCAGCCATAGGCTTACCGCAACCTGGACATTTATCCATAAGATTATGATTAATGCTAAAGTGCTAGTTTCAATGTAACCGAGGAAATCAAAACTAACGACATTATTATATACCTAATTTTGAAATTGCAACAGCGGCTTCAAAATTATCTTCTTTTCTTATTTTATTTTTCCACTCAAAACCACAACGCTCACATGTTTGAGTAATGACATATTCTTCTCCCCTCTTCTCTATAGCACTTGGACGCATCATTCCCCCACACTTCTTTCTTCGGTCACCCGGATTAATATCCACATGCCTACTCCACAAACATAAAGGACAATGGTTAGTATAGCCATCCCCCTTCACCTGGGCACCGCAATGTCCGCATTCAAAATCTTCGATTGTTCTGATGAATTGTTTCATGTGTAAACTTTCTTTAACAAGAGCGTCATCAATCCTATAAACTAACTATACTAAACTATGCCGAGAAAATATAGTAAATCTTCCCAGAAAAAAGTGAAAAAAGTCATGCACGAGTTTAAAAAAGGACGACTTAAGATGGGCAAATCAGGCAAAAAGGTTAAAAATCGCAAGCAGGCAATTGCTATCGGCCTATCGGAAGCAAGGAAAGAGGGTGCGAAGGTACCGAAACCACATAAAAAGTGATAATAGCATATTTGGAAATCCTTCTGATAAGTGATACTATGTGAAAGTTATCGCTACGGAGTGTGGTGTAACGGCTAACATTCCTGTTTTGGGAACAGGCGACTCAGGGTTCGAATCCCTGCACTCCGACAAAATATAAAAATATCCAAAAGGACACTATAATATAATATCTTCAAGCATTTCAACCCTCGCAATTCGTTGTTTTTCATCCAAAAGGACAGTAATAACATTAAATTGCCACTTTTGTTTTTCATGTACCCTCTCACTCACAAGATATGTTTGAATTATACGCGAAAGCCGGCGCAGCTTTAAAGAATGGAGGTTATCCTCGGCCCTATAGCGATCCCCTGTTTCATGTGTAACATTCAGGTCCCGAGATACCGTCTTTACCTCAAAAAAATGAAGTACTTCGTCTTTGTGGCCAACAATATCGAGTTCTCCCCACTTTCTGCGATAGTTTCTACAGATAATTTTATAGCCTCTTTTCACAAGAAACATCGTTGCAATATCTTCCCCCTTTTTACCCACTAAAGCTCTGTTATTTTCCATAATGAGATTATAAAGAGCCGAGATGAAGAAAAGATGAAAAAAAAGTAAAGAAAAAATGAAAAAATCACTTTTCACATGAAATCTGTTTCACGTGAAACATACAGAGTACCTAAAAGACGGCTTTATTACGTGTCTTTTTGAGATAATACTTATATTTAGAGCCGTTTATTAAAATAAATTGATAGTTTTGACCGTTAAGTATCTAAGCCATATAATCTGTCCTTTATACACAGTGTCCCCAGAGTTATCCACAGGTTGGAGTAAAATACCAGGATTCTTTCCTTACAGTGGCGGTACAGGTCTCGAATTTCTTCGGATGAGTACATCCTCATAATATACTCGACCTTTTCGAATCCTTAAAAAGCCCTGGCGGGCTTTTTTGGTTGCTAGTGCACCCATCAGGATTCGAACCTGAAACAACGGTTCCGAAGACCGGTATGATATCCATTTCACCATGGGTGCGAGTAAATACATCATACTCTAGATTGAGTCCTTTGTAAAAATCTTTGTAAATTAATATAAATCATACTATAATGGTCTCGTACAAAAGGCGGGCGTGCCCTGCCGTAGCTTGTACACAAGCATAGGCGGGTATGGTTTAGTGGTAGAACACGTCCTTGCCAAGGATGAGACTCGAGTTCGATTCTCGGTACCCGCACAAATATAGGCCCTACTATGTCTAAAACGACCCTTCACGCCAAAATACCAGCCGAGGTTACACATGTAACAGGGGTGCTTGAAAAGGCTGGTTTTGAGGCGTATATCATCGGAGGCTGCACGAGAGATTTAATTATAGGGAAAAAACCTAAAGACTGGGATGTTACCACTAATGCCGTACCCGATAAAATCATCGAACTCTTCCCAAAAACTTTCTACGAGAACAATTACGGTACCGTAGGGGTTGTAAACGAGGAGACAAGCGATGAAACCCTAAAGATTATCGAGGTTACACCATACAGAGTAGAGTCACAGTATTCAGATTACAGAAGGCCGGATAAGGTGACTTTTAGCACAAATCTAGAAGATGACCTAAAAAGACGGGATTTCACTATAAACGCAATCGCCTTACGACAAGTAGGGGAGAGTAAGGAGGAAATTACTGACCCTTTTAATGGTCGAGATGATCTAAGCTCAAGGTGTATAAGGACTGTAGGGGATCCACAGGACCGGTTCAGCGAGGACGCCCTTAGAATGCTGCGGGCCATAAGACTTCACGCTGAACTTGATTTTAAAATAGAAGACAAAACTCAAAAGGCTATAAAGGACAATTATAGCCTTCTTGGAAAAATAGCTGCGGAGCGCATCCGAGATGAGCTCATTCGAATACTTATGTCCGATAGACCAATGGAAGCCTTAAGATTGGCTCAAAAACTAGGATTACTTAGGTATATACTACCTGAACTCGAGAAAACTATTGGAGTAGGGCAAAACCAAGCTCATTCTTACGATGTGTGGGAACATTTACTACGATCATTACAGCATGCTGCCGATAAAAAGTGGCCACTAGAAATACGTTTGGCGGCTCTACTACATGATATTTCAAAGCCTGAAACTAAACGCTGGTCTGAGGAGAAAAAAGAGTGGACTTTTTATGGCCATGATGTTGTTGGGGCACGAGTTTCACGGAAAATCCTACAAAACCTGAGGTTTCCAAAGCATACTGTAGAGAAAGTGACCAAACTTATACGCTGGCATATGTTTTTCAGCGATACCGAACAAGTTTCTCTCTCGGCGGTACGAAGAATGATAGTAAATGTTTCCCGTGAAAACATTTGGGACCTTATGAACCTTAGAATTTGTGACCGCATTGGTACCGGAAGACCAAAAGCAGACCCTTACCGCCTTAGAAAGTACAAGTCAATGATCGAGGAAGCTTTAGCTGACCCGATATCCGTTGGAATGCTTAAAATCGACGGGAAACGAGTTATGGATGTTACACGTGTAACATCTGGACCAAAAGTTGGCCAAATATTACATGCCTTACTTGAAGAAGTTCTTGAAAATCCAGACTTAAATACTGCCGAATATTTAGAAAAAAGGGCAGAGGAGCTTATTAAATTACCTGACAATGAGCTTAAAAAGATTGGGGAGGAGGGTAAAGAAAGAAAAGATGAGGCGGAAGCAGAAAAACTTCAAGAAATACGTAAAAAATATTGGGTAAAATAAAGCCGCTATCTCGCGAGGTTAATTTGCAAGGTAAGCGGCTTTGAGAGAAAGGAATAACCGCTGAATGACAAGTCGAGTGTTGCATACATCTCGAAAAAAATAAAAATTGAAGAAAGATGCAACACGGGGAACAAGAAATTCTAGGGTTTTCCGAAAAAAGGACTAACTAACTCCTACACAATTATCTCAAAGAACTTTTTGTTCAACCCTTGCCTCGGTTATAGAGCCAAACTGATCTGTGTCCCATTATAATCTCTCCTAAAAGACATGTAAAGGACGGACTGTGGATAACTATAGGACATCGATAAAAACAGGGCAGTGGTCTGAACCCATAACATCAGGGAGGATTTCAGCTTTTTTGACTTTTGAGACAAGAGCGGGGGAGACAAGGATATAATCAATACGCCAGCCAATGTTGCGTTCACGAGCATTGGCGAAATGAGACCACCAGGTATAAAAACTATTTCCTTTGTGGAACAACCGAAATGTATCGATGAAGCCTGCGCCTATAAAAGCTTGAAAACCTTCTCGTTCTTCTTGAGTGAAACCTTTGAGACCTTCATTTTCTTTTGGTCGAGCGAGGTCGTCTGGAGTATGGGCAACATTGAGATCGCCGCAAAAAATGACAGGTTTTTTCTTCTGAAGCTCCTTGCAATAAGCTAAAAAGGCTGGATCCCATTGCTTATGCCGAAGCGGAATACGGCTTAAATCGTCCTTTGCATTAGGGGTGTAGACGGTAACGATATAGAAATCTTTAAATTCAGCCGAGATTACTCGACCCTCTTTAAGCGGATCTCCATAATCATCTGCAACTAGGCCATATTTTTGAGCAATTTTCTCCGGTAGGCCGTTTATAACACTCAAGGGTTTAATTTTAGTAAAGATCGCGGTACCAGAATAACCCTTTTTTTCGGCTGAATTCCAGTATTCTGTATACTCTGGCAAATCGATAACCGACTGATGCCGTTCCGCTTTTGTCTCCTGAAGACAGAGGATGTCGGGCTTGTATTCGGCAATAAATGGAAGAAAAAGGCCTTTTTTATGGACAGCTCGAATTCCGTTTACATTCCAAGACATAATTCGCATGCTACAATGATAACATGACCATATCTTACATTCACGAACATACGAAAAAGAACATTGAAAACGTCACCGGTCTTCATAATGAAATTTGGGGTGACTTTTCTTTATTACGAGGAAATGTGGCTGGAATATACGGCGATGTCACTTTACACAAAATAACTGGTGACACTAGCAACATCCGCGGCGACATAAGCGGTATTCTTGGCGATGTTAGTAATATAAAGGGAGATGTAACTCATACCCGCGGGGATTTAACCTTGATAAAAGGTGACGTTTCCAAGATCTCGGGTGATCTTTCGGGAAAAGTGGGTGATGTAAGTGCTATTGAGGGAAATGTCAGCACTATTCGAGGTAATGTCTCCAATATTCGAGGAGATGTGAACGACCTAATGGGCGATGTTAGTAATATAAAAGGAGACGTAACCAATATCGAAGGAAACGTTACGGATCTTAGGGGGGATACGAGCAATTTACGAGGTACGGTCACAAACCTTGAAGGTGACGCGAGTAATCTTATCGGTAACGTCACCGGCATGCAGGGAGATGCGACGGGTTTGGTGGGAATAGCTGAAGAAATTGCTAAGCAGGGAGATCTTTAACTTTTCTTTCTATGAAACTTTTTGTGAATATTTCGTAACTCACTGTCGGTGATGTGGGTATAAATTTGGGTTGTTGAGATGTTGGCGTGACCAAGAAGCATTTGGACTGCGCGCAGATCGGCGCCATTTCTAAGTAAATCCGTCGCGAAACTGTGCCGAATGACGTGAGGGGTAACCTTTTTTGAAATACCCGCCTTGATAGCGTAATGTTTAATAATTCTTTCGACAGACCGACTGGTGAGACGGAGACTGTCGTGATTCTCGGCTAATTTCGCCTTGCCGGTTTTAATTTGAATAAACAGAGCGTCGTCCACATCATCTCTTTTGTCCAGATATTTCTTTACGGCTGTTTTAGCATCATCCGACAGAAAAACAATCCTGATTTTTTCACCTTTTCCTCGGACCGAGAGCTCGTCGGATTTTAAATTTATATCTCGTGGCAAGCCGCAGAGTTCGGAAACACGAAGGCCGGTTGAAAAGAGAAGTTCAAGCAAGGCTTTATCGCGAAGATTCCTAAGCTCATCTCCGTCGGTGGCTTTCATGAGTCTCGATAATTCATCGATTGAAATAAGATCAAGTGACCGCTCCGAAACTTTAGCGAGCTCAATATGGTCAGGAGCCAGTGATGGAATAGCGCGCTTGGCCAGATACTTAAGAAAGGATCGGAGGGCGATGAGATAGTAGTTTTGGGTCTTCTTTTTTAAATTTTCGGCACGACCGTTTTGAATTAGGCCACTTTGTCTATTGAGCCAGAGTCTAAACTCACGCACCAATTCTTCGGTGATCTGTTTTGGTGTTGAAATCTTTGCATACATTAAAAAACGAGACAGATAGTGGTCATAATTGCGTAGAGTATTCAAATTTCGTCCTTTTTCAATTTCCAGATACTCCAAAAATTGTCTTTTTAAATCCTCGATATTGTGCGACATGCGTTAAGTATAACAAAATTTAACCTTCACGTAACAAAAGACCCTCTTCAGAGGGTCGGGATCTTAATCAGTCTGCTCACGGCAGGGTCAATTCTCCGAGGCGTGGCCAGGAGGTGGTTCTGCCAGAAGTAGCGCGAAGAGGCGGTTCGGACTTGAGAAGATCGTCGATGCCAGCCATCGCTTCCGGAAGAGTTAGAGCTTCAGACGAACTGAAATGTTCGGTAAAGCGTTTGTAAAGTCAATATCCATATTTAACCAAAACTTTCCTTTTAAACAGCTTTGTGCTAGTTTTAGCGCCAGAAAGGACATATGTTTACCGTACTAGGAATTGCCGCATTCACTGTTCTGGCCATCGCACTGCCCCGCTTAAGTGTAGTGCTTTTGGCAGCACATTTCATGCATTGGGGCCACGGTTGGCCACTTGTTGGGATAATAGCCCTCTGTCTGATCGCGCTTTTTATCGATCTCGTCCAAAACTGTTCTTCACTCGACTAATCAAAAGCTTTGTCCATAAACTGACGCAAAACGTCAGTTTTTATTAACTCATTCTTGATCCCCGGACCAGCGGTTGAAAAGGTGAAAAGGTGGTTTTACACCCTTTACCAAACTACTAAACACTCGGTGTTTAGTAGTAGTTGCAATATTGATATATTATTTAGGGGCTTGCATATAATGGCCTTTTATGCTACTATGACTCGGCAATGTTAACAAAGACCAAAAAACAGAAAATCATCAAGGAAGCGGCTATTCATGCCAAAGATACCGGCTCTCCGGAGGTTCAGATTTCAATACTAACCAAAAAAATCGAGGAATTATCACGACATCTCAAGAAACACGCCAAAGACAACCATTCCCGCCGCGGCCTTCTCCAGATGGTGGCAGATCGCCAGACTCACATGAAGTATCTCGAGAAAAAGAACCCAAAGCGTTACACTGCTATATTAAAAAAGCTCGAGCTTAAGAAGAAGTAGTCCTGTAGCCTCCTGGCTCTGGCGTGTTATTATATGTGGAGTAAGCAAAGTGGCAATTATTATTTATTAATTAAGTTATTTTTAAAGATCGGAAGTTATTTTAGTAAACAATTACTGTTTTCATAGTAGACTTTTGAACTTTGAATTATTTTTATGTCAGTTATTAAACACAAAGAACAGCGTGTCGGTATTTTTATCGATGCTCAAAACCTTTATCATAGTGCAAAAAATCTGTACGGTTCGCGAGTAAATTTCGGCCAAGTCGTCAAAGACGCCGTTTCGGGCCGAGTTCTCATTCGAGCCGTTGCCTACGTTATCACTACCGAAGCAGGTGACGAGAAGGCTTTTTTCGAGGCTCTTATCAAAATGGGTATCGAAACAAAGACTAAAAACCTTCAGATTTTCTCAAGCGGCTCTAAAAAAGCCGATTGGGATGTGGGTTTGGCTATTGACGCCGTTAAGTTAGCACCAAAACTCGACACGGTTATCCTAGCTACCGGAGACGGCGACTTCGTACCTCTTGTTGAGTATTTAAAAAATGAAGGCTGCCAAGTTGAAGTGATATCATTCGGTAAATCATCTTCCTCAAAACTCATCGAGGCTTCAGACGACTTTATCGATCTTGATGATAATGCTCGCAAATACCTACTCGGCGGAAACAACCAGCGCGAGCGCAAACCCCGCCTCAACTCTCAATCTCAACCAAAAGTGACTACCGAATAATAAAAGAACAGCTGCGGTGAGCAGCTGTTTTGTTTAGTTTACTTTCCTGACCTTCGACTTAATGGTGGGCTCGGAGGTGGATGGGTATTCTACTATACGGGCTTTTTTCTTAAGGACTTGGCCCGCTTGAAAAACATCCGGGTGACTTTCGCTTTCAATATAACCGCTCTCAAAGGCGGCTAAAACCTTAAGAGCATCGGCGGTACTCATGGATTTCTTCGAATCACTACCACTGAAAGGAACTACGGAATTCATATTAAACTTATATCACTTACAAATAAAGAAATCAAGACCCCGAACTTTTACCGAAATAGCGATTATCTGTTACACTTATTCTCATATGAGGAAAAAGCTCTACTCAATGGAGTTGGGTGGGAAAACGCTCACAGCGGAATTTAACGACCTGGCTAAACGTGCTCATGGATCAGCGCTCTTAAAGTATGGCGAGACAGTGGTACTGGCGACCGTCGTCATGAATCCACACCCAAAGGATGCCGGTGATTTCTTTCCCCTAACCGTCGACTACGAAGAAAAATTTTATGCTTCCGGCCATATTTTAGGCAGCCGTTTCTTGCGAAGGGAGGGGAGACCGTCAGACGAAGCTACTCTTTCGGCTCGGATTATCGATCGCACAATTCGACCACTTTTCCCTCACGGGCTACGTAACGAGGTCCAGGTAGTGATCACTGTTCTCTCAATTGGCGAGGATGATCCGGATGTTATTTCCATAATCGCTGCATCCCTTGCCTTGGGAACATCCCAAATTTCATGGAATGGACCGATTAGCTCGGTTAGAATAGGCAAACGTAAAAACGACAAAGAGCTATTAATAAACCCAAGCTTTGAATGGCGACAGGATTCCTCAAAAGAATTCGAACTTATTGCCTGCGGCAGAGACCAGAAAATTAACATGATCGAGGTATTCGCCAACGAGGCCAGCGAAGGGGCGCTCACCGAAACGCTTGATTTCGCAGTTAAAGAACTTCAAAAAATCCAAGATTTTCAGAAAAAAATAATCGCTGAAATCGGAAAGCCTAAAAGCACATTTGCTGAGACGGAACTCGCCCTTGAAACAAGAACTCTTTTCACCGAAACGATTTCAGATAAAATTCCAACCGCCCTTCGCAATAACGAAGTAGATTCTCTAAGAGAAGAATGGTTCAACCTAGCTAAAGAAAAACTTCCTTCCGTTCCCAAAACTCTCGTGCTTTCTCATTTTGAAACGATGATTGACGGATATGTGCATTCAGCTGCCATCGAAAAAAGCGACCGTGTTGACGGCCGAGGTATGGATGAAATTAGACCGATGTACGCCCAAGCGGGAGGTTTATCGTCAATTGTCCACGGTTCGGGGATTTTTTATCGAGGCGATACCCATGTTCTGTCGGTGCTCACCTTGGGCGGGCCAGGGGATTACCAGATGATCGACGGAATTGAAGAGCATCAAAAGAAACGCTTCATGCACCATTATAATTTTCCTCCCTTCAGCACCGGCGAAACAGGCAAGGTTGGGGTCACCAATCGACGCATGATTGGGCATGGGATGTTGGCAGAAAGGGCTTTGCTACCGGTCATTCCTGATAAAAAAATGTTTCCCTACACGATCAGAATAGTCTCAGAGGCACTTTCTTCAAATGGCTCAACATCAATGGCCTCTGTCTGTGGATCAACACTGGCTCTCATGGATGGCGGCGTCCCCATAACCAAACCGGTTGCCGGTATCTCTATTGGACTTATGACCGATGGTAAATCCTACAAGATACTGACCGACATTCAAGGACCAGAGGATCACTACGGAGATATGGATTTTAAGGTGGCGGGCACTAAGGATGGTGTTACTGCTTGTCAGATGGACGTAAAAATCGATGGTATTCCTCTTTCCATACTCACCGAAGCTTTTGAGAAAGCGAGAAACGCTCGTTTAGATATTCTTGAAAAATTACGAGAAATTATCGCTAAACCTCGAGATTCAATATCCCCAAAAGCTCCTCGAATTATCGGCTTTAAAATTAAAACCGACCAGATTGGCTTTCTTATTGGCCCCGGCGGAAAAACAATTAATAGTATCAAGGAAAAAAGTGGGGTAGCGAGTATCGAGATCGAGGAGGAAGGTTTAGTCTTGATTACCGGCAAAAGTAGTAATACTGATGTAGCTAAAAAAATGCTTGAAGAGCTCCTAAAGAAAGTGAATTAATAAAAGTGATGGATCCACGCCAAAACCAACAACCAACCCAGCCTTTAACCCCGCCTGCCGCACCGACCAAACTTCAAAATGAAGCGGCTTCTTACGTGGGACACCTTGAGAGTTCTCTCGATGCTCTAAAAATTTCCCAAGCCAAGCAAGCACCGACGGGGCCGATGATCGAGGGCAAGGAAATGGGGGAACAAATACTCAATAAACAGCAATTTCCTTTTCAGAAACCCCTTCGAACATTTGAAGGAGACATTGCGGATGCCCTTAAAAGCAAAAACATTTCGGTTGCCAAAATCGCCATCGCCGAAAAGGTGAAAAAGGAGGCGATTCAGAAAAAAGCCACAGTTATACCAGCGGCTGCACCCAGCCCCGCGCCGGTTACTACTCAATTGAAAACCCCACCTCAAGCTCTATCCCAAGCCCAACCCCAAACTCCCCCGAGAATAAGACCGGCTTCGCCTGTCGTTAAAAATCTGCTTTTGTTTATCATGAGCATTCTTTTGGTTGGTGGGGGTGGCTATCTTTTATATACATTTTATTGGCTTCCAAAATCAAAGGAGGTTACTATACCTAAAGTTACTATCGAAAGTCTCGTTCCGTCGGATAATCAAAAAGAACTATTCTTTCCACCTGCTTCTGAAAAAACCTTGGCAGATCTACTCCGCCAGGAGCGCGACAGTGTCAAAATCCCTCAAGGATCGATCGAGGATGTCTATATAACCAGTGGAAACCCAAGGCACTTTATTACCTCTCAAGACCTTCTTTCCAATCTGAAAGCCACTCCTCCCGACGAATTTGTCCGCACCCTTGAACCCCAGTATATGTTTGGTATTCATAGCTTTAATGGCAACAACCCATTCATTATTCTTAAAACAAACTATTACCAAAGCGCTTTCGCCGGCATGCTTACATGGGAAGCAACAATGGCCAACGATCTCGATGAGGTATTTTCTCGAGATAGCCAGACAACTACCGCTCCTCAAAGCACACCACTTTCAACCGCTGATATTTTGATAAAACAAAAACCTTTCGTTGATACGGTTATTAAAAACAAAGATGTTCGAGTTCTCACTAATCAATATGGCCGAATAACCCTTCTGTACACCTTTATCGACAATCAAACCATCTTAATTGCGACCAACGAATTCACTCTCTCCGAAGTCCTCGATCGACTGATTAATCGTCGATACGTTCGCTAAGCAGTGGTTGCATTTGCTTTTTCATTTGCTATCATTGGGGCATGACAATCAACACTGAAAAATATAAAAAGTTGCTCGAGAAGGAGTTAGCGACAGTGACGGACGAACTTAAAAGCGTTGGCCATATAAACCCCTCAAACCCCAACGACTGGGAAGCAAACGCGCCCAAAGATATCGAAGATGACGCTGATGATAATCTCACCGCTGACAACATTGAGGCTTACGAATCCAACAGCGCTATTTTAAAACAACTCGAAATTCGTTTTAACGAAATAAAGGCGGCTCTTGATCGAATATCTAAGGGAACATACGGTGTCTGTCAAAAATGTGGCAAAAATATAGAGGAAAAACGTCTTGTTGCTAATCCTGCCGCCACAACCTGCATTTCATGCATGAAATAGTTTTTATTATTTTTTCATTTTTT
>CAZYVN010000002.1:0-17193 GCA_964650925.1 uncultured Candidatus Saccharibacteria bacterium | reverse complement strand
CGGCCGCCGGCGGTCTGGTTGGCGAGGTCCATCAGCTTCTTGGTGACCCAACCGCCCGTCTTCAGGGGCGACTCTCCTTAAACCCGCTTAAGCATATCGACATCGTAGGATCAATCATTGTGCCGGTAATTACTTTTTTAACCAGCGGCGTCGTTTTTGGGTGGGCGAAACCGGTACCATTTAATCCCTACAATTTAAGAAACCGACGCTGGGGGGAGGGGTTGGTTGCAATGGCGGGACCACTTTCCAATCTGGTCATCGCTATTGTTTTTGGAATGATCGTTAGATATGGCGCGGTCACGGGTAGCCTGTCACGAGGGTTTTTGGAGTTTTCGGAAATTATTGTTGTTACCAATATCAGTCTTGCCGTTTTTAACCTGGTACCAATTCCACCGCTCGATGGTTCAAAAATTCTTTTCACCTTTCTGCCGTATCGGTTTGATTATGTCCGGTCGTGGGTGGAGCACAACGCTCTTATTCTGGTGGTTATATTAATCCTATTTCTTTGGCAGTTTATCGTACCGGTTATTCCATGGCTGTTCCAAATCTTTACCGGCGTTAGTCTTTAAAATAAAAAAGCTCGTAACATATACGAGCTTGTTGGTTAGGACCGTTAAGGCTTTTTCCCCTCTTGCTTTGCTTCGGGCTTGGCTACCAAGGGACTGCGGTGTTCGAAGAGAGTCTCGAGCAGGGTCTCCGGGTCAAGGAGACGTTTCATTACTGCGTACACCTCAGGCGACGAATAAGCTTCGGAAAGTTTCTTTTCGCCGTGCCGTTCGGTCCATTTATAGATACCCAGGCGCCACTCGCTTTCTCCCCACAATCCTTTGACCAATTGGATGTAATAGGGGACGTCGTAGCTGGTGTTACGAGTAGTAAACTCATTCCAGCCATCTTCCTTTCGAGTCACCGTGGCCAAGTTAATTCTCACAACGTAGTCCCGATCCGGATCGCGTTTTTTTCGGACGGCGGGTGCCGTTTGTGGTAATGGAAGACCTTTTTCCTTTGCCTCTCGAATACATTGTCGGGCTTCTTTTCGATAAGCTCTGCGAAGGGCTCTGGCCATTTGCGGATCAAATTCAAAAACCTTCTCCCGAGTCGCACCTTCTTTGAGATACTGCTTGAATTGGCGGCTTTTCTTGGCCATGGCGAATATAACTGAAGGGAATTGGGCAAGCTTGTGGTTGAATTCCGCCGCCTCCTGTTCCCTGGCGAGTTTGCTCAGTCTTTCAGCCTCGACTTTTTCAGCGTGCTTAAGAACAGCTTGCTTGAATGCTTTGTCACTCATAATCTTTATGTTTTCAAACCCTCGGTCTGTCGGCAGTATGCTCTTTTTTGCGAATTCTTGCAAATTGACGCCCAATATAGTACTGTAATTCCTACGTTTCCTATGAGTAGGGAACTTTTATTAGAGAATGTAAGACTGAGTAACCACGAGGACCGATTTCGGTATATCGAAATCATCTAACAATCCTCCCGGTGAAGAGTTCAGGCTTACGATAATAGCTATAGAAAACAGCATGCCAACCATTAATCAGCTTGTTCGTAAAAATCGGACTCGACTAAAGAGAAAGTCGAAATCCGTGGCGCTTATGCGCAGTTTCAATTCCATTAAGAATCGTCCTCGGTTCTTCGCTTCGCCGTTTAAGCGAGGTGTTTGTATTAAGGTAACTACCAAGACGCCGAAAAAGCCAAACTCAGCGATCCGAAAAATCGCCCGAGTTCGACTTACCAATGGTATGGAAGTAACCGCTTATATCCCGGGTATCGGACACAATCTTCAGGAACACTCAGTAGTACTCTTGCGAGGTGGACGTGTAAAAGACGTCGGATTGCGATACACAATCGTTCGCGGTGTCCTTGACTCAGCCGGAGTAGAGACACGACGAAAAGGTCGAAGCCAGTACGGAATGAAGAAGCCTAAGGCTAAATAAATACCATGAGACGAAAAATAAAAAATAAGATAGCTATTCAGCCCGATATTCGATTTGAATCCGTAAAGGTTTCGAAATTTATCAATTACTGCATGGAGCGCGGCAAGAAAAATGTTGCTCGGGAGATTGTCTACGATTGTTTCAACACCATTAAAGAGAAGGCGAAAGTTGAGAATCCAATGGAAATCTTCGACACTGCCCTCAAAAACACCACACCGATGATGGAGGTTCGGTCACGACGAGTTGGAGGTGCAAACTACCAGGTGCCTCGAGAAGTCCGACCGGAGCGACAACGCGCTCTTTCTATGAAATGGATTATCGAAGCCGCTCGAAGCAAGAAGGGTCAGCCAATGCACATCAAACTGGCCGATGAAATCATTGCTGCCGCTAAAAACGAAGGTGAAGCAGTCAAAAAACGCGAAAACACTCACAAAATGGCCGAAGCCAACAAAGCCTTCGCCCACTTCGCGTGGTAACAACAAAAAAATCTCTCGAAGTGAGAGATTTTTTGTTACGATATATCGTAACAAAATATGCTATCCTATGCTTATGAACGTTCGTATTGAACCTAGTTGGAAGGGAGCGCTTAAAGAGGAATTTGGAAAGGAGTATTTTAAGGAGCTGACGGAGTTTGTGAAGAAGGAGTATACGAGCACGACGGTGTATCCGCCGCCGAAATTTGTATTTAACGCCTTTGAATTGTGTCCTTTCGATAAGGTCGAAGTCGTCATTCTTGGCCAAGATCCATATCATGGCAGGGGACAGGCCCATGGTCTTTCATTTTCCGTACCCGAAAATGTCGCTATACCACCATCACTTCGCAATATTTACAAAGAGATTGAAAGTGATATCGGCGGCATGGCCCCAAATCATGGCAATCTTGAAAGCTGGGCGAAACAAGGCGTGCTTTTATTGAATGCCACGCTTACCGTGCGAGCTGGACAAGCGGGATCCCATCAACACAAAGGGTGGGAAACATTCACTGACGCGGTAATCAAAACTATTTCTGATAAGAAAGAATATGTGGTTTTCATATTATGGGGCCGCTATGCCCGAGAGAAGAAGCGTCTCATCGATGAAGAAAAGCATTTTATTCTAGAATCCGCCCATCCATCACCATTTTCAGCTGACCTTTTCTTTGGTAATAAACATTTCAGCAAGGCAAATAACTATTTAGTTGAGCATGGGAAAAAAGCTATACATTGGCTTTCGGTATCCACGAAATAGTCTCAAAGCTCATGGTATAATGCAGACATGCGTTTAAAGATATTATGTTGTATGCTCACAGTGGCAGTTGTCGGCCTTGTGGGGACATTAATGTGGTCTTTGGGGATTCTCAATCAGAGCCATTCCCCATCGATCGAGAATACGTCGCTGCCGCGCAAGACAAATGATACCGAAAGTAATATTTTGCATAATTTATCGGCTCCGCGTAGTGATGCGGCGTCGGCAGTGAACGAGGCAACCGTTTTAAAATCATTACAAACTAATCCTTAAAGATATGCATAGACAAGGCCTTGGTATTTCCATCTGCGTAATCGTGACCCTGTGTTTGATTACGGGTGCCGATTACATTCACGCTCAGAGCTCTTCATGGCGGGGACCAACCGCTGTTCCTCCAGGAAACAATGTCCCTGCGCCAATAAATGTGGGCAGTAATCAACAGGATAAGGCCGGCTCCTTGCGTGTCGGCGGTTTCCGTTCGTTTGGTCCGGCAATTTTTGACGGTAAAGTAGGTATTGGCACCCTGACTCCGGACCAAGCGCTGCAGGTGGTAGGGAAATTTAAATTGGTTGATGGTAGCCAAGCAGACGGTAAGGTACTTACATCCGATGCCCAGGGTCTGGCAAGCTGGAAAGCTATTTCAGAGATTAATACAACCACTATTAATAACGGCGGTTCAGCTAGCCGTTCGGGTACTGTTTGTGGTGGTTGGTGGGCTGAAGGGGCTACCGCTCCCTCAAATCCACATCCGTCTGTGGCGTATCTCTGGGGATGTGCGCAGCCTTCAACTTCAGGACTTACTAAATGGCCGGGGAATGGTTATGCAATAACCGATGACAGTTATATATCTTGTGGTTCCGCCGTTCAGCACTATACTGCTCCGGTCATTTTTTCTGCGTCGGTTGATAATTCCCGAGTCCTCCACGGCGGCGGCATCTGTGTGTATCAATAAATAATGCGCACCTTTTTCCTCACATTGCTTATAGCGACACTACTTATTTCTTCCGGAAGTATCGCTTTCGCTCAAACTCCCGCACCTGGGGAACCGATCAGTGGTTGGATGTGGTCGGATACGATTGGCTGGAGTAATTTAATGAACGTCTCGGTCGATCAAACCGGAGTTCTTTCGGGTTATGCGTGGTCCGACAATATCGGCTGGATCAGTTTTAATCGCTCAAGTGGTTGTCCGACCGGTGAATGTGTAGCGAAGCTTTCTCGCGGGGCTTTAAGCGGCTGGGTTCGAGCTTGTGCTGGATCGGCTGACGGAGCTTGCGGTACTATTTCTCGAAAAGACGGCTGGGACGGCTGGATAAGCCTAGCCGGCTCTAACTATGGTGCGCGTGTAAATAGTCCCAGCTACTCTACTTTTGCTTGGGGCGGAGATGTTGTTGGTTGGGTGGCGTTTGATATTCGTATGCAAGTCAACACCGATGTTTGCCCTAACATCCAAGGGTCTCAATCCTCAATTCCAGCCGGTATGATTCTTGACTCAAGCGGCAACTGTGTCGCACCAACTATCGTTCAGCCGCCACCGCCACCTCCTCCGCCGGTCACAACGAATACCAATAATCTTCCCGGGGGCTGTGCACCAAATTGTGGAGGCGGTAATCTATCGGGGAGTCCTCTTCCGACCCCTCCTTCGTCAACTGGGCAATTTAATCCTAGTAGCGCCACGTGCTATCCCACAAAAAATGGCAATAAAGTAGTTTTAGCAAAAATAAACGATCTCATCGTCTGGAAAGTCGACGTAACCGACGAAACCCAGCCTCCACCTAGGGGATATTCATATAGTTGGTCAGGTGATGCAAGCGGTGTCGGTCCTTCCGTATCAATGCACTACAGCCAAGTTGGAGATAAAAAGGTATCGGTACAGGTCACCGGTACTTCAAAAAGTGTGAGTGCAGCGTGTTCCGTTCTCAGGATCATCAACCCAGTTTACGAAGAATTTTAATCACATTCAAACGTTTTTTGTTTTGACGTTTTGGGTATACAATAAAGCCATAATTATTTAATATCTATGCTTGAGAAACATAAGTATTTTGGCGTCCTTTTTATCACTCTCTTATTTACGGCAGTAATCGCTCTTTATCTCCTTTGGCAACCAGAAGCTAACACTACAACCAGCGAGCAATCTTCGCCGGCTCTTCAAAATAAGCAGCTCCTTCAAAAGGCAATTAACGGCGCAACTACACTCAATTCAAGCGACAAAAAACAGCTTATGACTATCGTTAGTGATCCCGGCCAAGCCCAAACTCTCACCGAAGCTCAAAAGATGGCCATTATTAGAAAATTAAACACCGGGCAATAACATATGAAACGAACTCTTTTAATTCCAGCAGTAGTAAGTTGTTTGTTTTTAATTCAAAGCGCGATCGTGTACGCTCAGGCACTTTCCAATCCTGCTGTGCCTATCACTAAGTGGACTTCGGTTGCTGGCAAGGCTTTCGACTATTCTTTGACGTCTGATGGAGACAAAAGTGTTGTTTCGGGCGCTTCAGTGTCCAATACAATCACGACGACCATTGTAAGCGGCGCAACCCAAAATGTAACTGTTCGCTTCAATATTCCTCGTAACCCGGGCATCACTATAAGTCCAAACACTCTTTCTCTTACGCCGACTCAATCCGGCAATGTTACTTTTTCATTACCAGCTTCGGTGCCGCCGGGAAGCTACAACGTCACCGTAACCGCTGACGCCGCTCCCGCATCGATAGAATGTACATCTGAACAATTAGATCAAGATATAAGCGGCAGATTGAGTGGGCATTCGACTGACCTTATATGTATTTCGGGAGATGTGGAATTAGACTCAAAGATTCAAGCGTGGCCGCCTGTTGATCCATCGTATTTTACCCCGGCACTTACTATTATCTGCGGCGACAACAATTCAAAACTAATCAGTAAAACAAATCCCGGCCCAGATCAAGATGACCAATTTTCGTGTCTGACGGGCAAAGAACATACCACTTCCTTTAATATAACGACAGTTTCGCCGCCCACTCCGGTAACCGTAAAAGCCAGCGCTCCTCCTTGTAGTGCCACAGGGAGTGATACCGGCATTATCAATCTTGCGTACTCTGGTGGTAATGGAGCAACTTCATTTAAGTTGTATCGAAAAACAAGCGATACGACGCCTTATGATTTTATCGGCAGTTACCCAACACTTTCCAGTTTGCCAAAAAGCCAAAAGCTCAACCCGGGACAAATCTATTACTACCAAGTCGAATCGATTAACGCTTCAGGCGATGCTTATTCCAATAAAACAAGCGCCGTTGCCAATGCTTCCTGTTCAAGCGTTAAGCCAACACCTAACATCATTGCGTGGCAGCTTTCATGCGTAGCTTCTCCTTCAACCACGAGCACAGGTAAACCGGTTCTCTGGAATTCGGTCATAAAGAACGATAGCGGTCCTTTTACCTATGTGTGGAACGGTAGCGATGGGTTGGTAGGGAGCTCGGACTCGGTTTCCATGTCTTACCTTAGTGTTGGAGACAAGAGCGCCAACATGAATGTTAAAAATCTCAAAGACGGGTCGACAAAGAACGCTTCTTGTGCGATGACCGTAGAGGGCGATCCGGCGAAAAACCTTTCCGCTACTCCCGGCACCTGTCTTCTAAATAATGCTAATTCAGTCAGTCTTTCCTGGCAGGGTCCGGCAAACAATGAAGCAATCGGTTATACAATTTATCGAAACGGTAACCAGCTAGCTTCGATTGTGGGGGCAGCCAATCATTCATATGTTGATAATACCGTCAGCCCAATTACTACTTATGCCTATGCGGTCGCCGCTAACTATATTGGTGGCAGCTCGGTCGTCACTTCTCCTGCTAATGTCACAACGGTCTCCTGTTCAGTGGCCCCTCCTCCGTCTACCGGCGGTAACCCGCCACCGGTTTCGCCTCCTGTTGGGCCTCAGCCGCCACCTCAAGCACCTATTTCGTTGAGCTGTGCCCCTTATGCTATTCCATATAAGGTAGGCAATAGCCCAATCACTTTTGCTCGAAAAGGTCAGCAGGTAATTTGGGTAGCCGACCCAAGCAATCTTAGTGGCTATTCATGGACGGATGAAAATGGGGTTAAGCTTGGTTCTCGATCATCGCTCGCAGAAACATATCAGTCGACTACCACTATTCACCGAAGTGTGTCTGTTGATGGTACTAAGGCCGATTGTTCACCCCTTCGTGTTCTCAACTTCCAGTATCAGGAATTCTAATTTTTTTGCTTTTTCTCCCATTTTCCTGTAGGCTATATCTCTATAACTAATTAATTTATGAATCGAGACTATCCATTAGAGAGAGTGCGTAACTTCGGTATTATTGCCCATATTGATGCGGGGAAAACCACTACATCCGAACGAATTCTCTATTACACCGGCGAATCGCACAAAATCGGTGAAGTTCATGAAGGAAACACAGTCACCGACTGGATGGAGCAGGAGAGGGAGCGAGGTATCACCATTACCGCCGCAGCTATTACCTGTTTCTGGAACCCGACCTACATGGGTAAGGATCTTTCGCTCAAACATCGATTCAATATTATCGACACACCGGGTCACATTGACTTTACCGCGGAAGTAAAACGCTCACTTCGAGTCCTCGACGGTGCAGTAGTGGTTTTCGACGGTGTTGCCGGTGTCGAACCTCAATCAGAAACCAACTGGCGTTATGCCGATGAAGGTAAAGTGCCTCGTATTTGCTTTATCAACAAGCTCGATCGAATGGGGGCCTCTTTTGAGCGTTCCTATGCTTCCATTCTTGATCGTTTGAATAAAAATGCAGTCCGCGTCCAAATCCCAATGGGTAGCGAAGAAAACTTCAGTGGTGTCATTGACCTTATGAAAATGAAGGCTTACTACTTCGAGGGTGAAATGGGTAACCAAATCCGAGAAGCGGAAATCCCCGAAGAATATCTTGCCGAAGCAAAGAAATACCGTTCTGAACTTGTCGAAAAGATTGTGAGCGAAGATGATGCGGCCATGACAGCATTTCTTGATGGTAAGGAACCTTCTATCGATGAGCTTAAGAAAATCCTCCGAAAAGCTACTCTTGAAGTGAAACTTATCCCTGTGTTTACCGGTTCGGCCCTTAAAAATAAGGGTGTTCAGCTTGTGCTTGATGGCGTTGTTGATTATCTTCCTGGTCCGCTCGACATTCCACCGGTTAAAGGCATCAATCCTGTCACTGGCGCCGAGGTTGTTCGACATGCCGATGACTCAGAACCTTTTTCAGCCCTAGCTTTCAAGCTCCAAAACGATCCATTCGTTGGTCAGCTTACCTTCTTCAGAGTCTATTCAGGTACAATCGAAGCCGGTAGCTATATTTATAACTCTACAACCGGTGATAAAGAGCGACTTGGTCGTATTGTCCGACTCCAGGCTGACAAGCGTGAAGAGGTGAAGAAAGTCTTTTCGGGAGAAATTGCCGCGGCGGTGGGTCTTAAGAGTGCCCGAACTTCTCACACCTTCTGCGATGAAGCCAATCCTATTATTCTTGATCCGATTAAATTCGTCGAGCCGGTGGTTTCGCTTCGTATTGAGCCAAAAACTAAAGCCGACCAGGAAAAGATGGGTATGGCTCTCAAAAAACTCTCTGACGAAGACCCAACTTTTAAAATTTCATCAAATACCGAAACAGGCGAAACCATTATTTCAGGTATGGGAGAACTTCACTTGGAGATCATGGTTGATCGTATGAAGCGAGAATTCAGCGTTCAGGCGAACGTAGGCGAGCCGCAGGTAGCTTACCGAGAAACCATCACTGGTACGGCTGAAGCGGAAAACAAATACATCAAGCAGTCCGGAGGTAAGGGGCAGTATGGTCACGTTAAAATCACTCTTAAACCGCTTGAGAAACTTGAAGAAGGAGCAAAAATTCCTAAAAATGTTAAGCGATATGATCACTTTGAATTCATCGATTCGATTAAGGGAGGCGTTATTCCGATTGAATTTATCCCGGCCGTTGAAAAGGGCGTCAAAGAAGCAATGGAGCGAGGTATTGTTGCCGGATTTAAAATGGAAGATATCTCATGTGAATTGACCTTCGGTTCCTACCATGATGTGGACTCATCCGAAATTGCCTACAAAATCGCCGCGTCGCAAGCCTTTCAAGATGCTGCTAAGCGTGCCCGACCAGTTATCCTCGAGCCGATTATGAAACTCGAAGTCGTCATGCCGGAAAAACACATGGGTGACGTTACTGGTAGCATCTCATCAAAACGAGGTCAGATCGAAGGTATGGAAGACAGGGGAATGCTTAAGGTTATCCGCGCTAAAGTACCGCTTTCGGAAATGTTCGGTTTTACTACCCAGCTTCGCTCCATGACCGAAGGCCGCGGCTCTGCAAACATGGAATTCTCTCATTACGAAGTCGTCCCTCCAAACGTCGAGAAAGAAATCGTCGAGAAGCGAAAATAGACCAAGATAAGGCACAGATGAAAACTCCTATCAACTCACTCAGGTTACTCAGCTTACTCGTTGTTATAGTCCTGATCTTGTTCGGCATACAAAAGTACGGAAAGGGCAAAATTCCAGCGCTTTCCATCGACCAAATCAAAAATGCTGAAGTTTCGACCTCGTGGTCACCTGAAGGGTTGATTCGATTGAGGGGTGGAAAGTACGAAGAGCCTATTGCAAATTCGCAAGAACTTATTTCTGCCTACATACAAACGGCAACTTCGACATACGCTCTCGGTGATATCAATAATGATGGAGTAGGGGATATTCTCGCGACTATTGAAAGCGGCACTGGTGGAACAGGGCATTTCTTTGAGCTTGAAGCCTTTATCAATGATTACGGGCTTCCTCGATACGATGGTAAAATCTTTCTTGGCGACCGCATCGAATTACAAGCAGTTTCCATAAAAAACGGCATCATCACCGTCACCATGATCGGTCAAGGTCCCAACGACGGCCTTTGCTGCCCAACCCAACAACAAGTCAGACACTACATTTTCGACGGCAAAAACTTTGTCGAGAAGGAGTAACTCTCAAAATGAGAGACTGTGGATATCAATAGTAGGCAATTATCAAGAGGTCAATTCTGTGGTATAATGCTCTGCAATGGAAAAAAGATCGTTATATCTTTCTCTTCTGGCCGCAGTCACGCTTTTTACAGGATCGTTTGCTCTTAATCAATGGCTCAACACCGGTCTTTTGCGGGCGGTGACGATTGAAAGCGTGCCGACGCTCAATAATATTGACGTGTTGAATGCTCAGGCAACGACGTTGACTCAGACGCTCGATTCTCTCTCAAGTGAAATCGATACAAAATCGGCTGCTTTACCGACCATCAGTCTTGAGGTGGCGGAAAAAGATGCTACCAAGAAAGATGCCTATGCCATTGCTTCGACTCGATATCTCGATGCGAGCGATGTTGCTCTTCGGGTTGTTCACGTATCTACTGACCCGGCAGTGACCTTCTCTTCGATCGATGGACTTTCCGGATCTTTTTCGTATAAAGGAGGTACGTATCCTGGTACCGGCGGAACCTGCAAAACGATCATTGATAATTCTTGCACCATCGTCCTTAATTTTTCTCCCCAAGGGACATCGCAAGTTGTTTTTGAAGCTCCTGACCACAGTTTTCGGACTATTCAGACGGACCTGAAGCTTGTAGTCACATCTGCCGATAAACAGGTTGTTTCAAATCCGGTAAAACTCTGGAGTCAAGTACCGGTGCCCACCAAAATGATCCTGGAAGTGGCGGCAGGGGATATTTTAACTAATATTAAACAAGAGCTTGGCGCTCCAATAACTCCGCACACCTTTCTTCTATTTCTACCAGGTAAAATAGGGACGGTAAAAAATATCACCATTACTCCGTTTTCCTCACCGTTCGCGCTTTTAAATGCCGATAGTTGCAAAGAGTTATCCGATGGCGAGGAATGTCGGATTAATTTTACATTCAATCCGACAAAACCAGGAGTGTATTCCCAAAATATCAATGTTTCTTATTTTGATGGAGTTGAAACTCAAACTGTGAGCGCCACCTCTGAAGACGTAGCTTACGGTGGATCGGATAAAAACCTTACAGCAAGCAAAAATCTTCTGCTTGTCTACAATGTTAATTCGCCCGACAGCGTTGCCGCAAAAGATTACTATCTTGCGAATCGCCCCGAGGCCGCTTCAGCTAATGTTATCGGCGTATCCGCTTCGGATATGGCTAAGGTCGGGACGGATTATCTTAATAAAGAAATAATACTGCTTGATTATGTCGATCAGGATATCCGTCAGCCGATTTTGACGTGGATAAAAAATCATCCGAATAAAAACATAACAGCGATTGTTCTCATGCCGGGGCTACCTTCGAGAGTTTATTTCGGTGATACGAGAGATGAGCCAAGCGTTCAAGTAGAGATCGCTAATGCCTATGCTTATTCCGGTATATGCAGTAAATACACCTATAACACAAACGGAGACCGTGGCACCTTTTCAACCACCCTACCGCCGTGGGCACATGACCAAGGATGCAATAGAGAACCATCTTCGTCCGCAGCGGGAGGTTTCTTTACTAAGGCAAATTATCCCGGCACCTTGGCTTTGGTGACCAGTATTGATATGGGTTCGCTTGCAGCTACGAAAGCTTACATAGACAAATTAAAAGCTGTATATGATGCTATGCCGCAACCATCGGTGGTGATTTCCGCTCAAGACACTCCATTTGCCGGGACAACATACTATTTTGACGCTATAAGAGCTGAAGGATATGCCAACGATCGTGGGATGATCGCTAAGAGATCTGTTTTGGAGGTGAATCCTGGCGCCAAAATAGTATTTGTTGATGGGATTGCCGGTGTAAGCGGCGATCCTTCACACATAAGCACAGGCAAAGATGTGCTCGGCTACTTTAGCTGGGGCAATAACGGTGGTTCCGGTCCTGATTACGCACTTAACGGAGCGGTTACTTTTACTGGAAAGTCAAACTGGTACTTACTCCAAACAGCCGAATCATTTAATGGTCAGGTCAATCAGGATGAAGGTAGCCAGCAAGGTAACTTCGTCAAATGGTTTTCAAAAAATGCTTTTGGCGGTACGGGATACAACAATACTCCAGCGGCGGCAGTCAGCCATGTCCATGAGCCGGGCGAGGGCGGTATAAACGATGAGAGTATTTTTTCCTGCTGGGAGAATGGTAATCTGTTCATTGATTGCGCCTGGTTCTCGAGACAGACGGACGAATTAGCCGCCAAAGGTGATCCGTGGATAACCAAATAACATGAAAAAAATTTTCGCCATCGTCATTTTCGCTAGTTTGCTCCTCAGCGCCTCGGCAGAGGCCCGGACCCAGGAGGAAGTGGCTAACGATTTGAAACAGGCAAACCTCTCTGTTCAGGCCCTCAAACAAGAGCTTGCCGGGCATTCAGCTTTATCGGCAAGCGACGCCGCTAAGTACAAAGCCGAAGCGCACGATATTAAGACTAAACTGGCCGCTCTAAAACTTGAACTGGCGCAATTAAAGAGTGCTCAATCACAGCCCTTAATTACTTCAATTTCGCCGATGTCCGGTCCCGCTGGAACCACTATCACCGTCGTTGGGAAAAATTTTAGCACCATTGATCCGGCTGTCAGTCATGAGTTTTCTAACTACATAAGTTTCGCCAATAAAACGGGTGCTCTCGGCGCGTATCAAGCCTCAACTGATGGTGTCACTCTTACTTACACTATTCCAACAAAATATTATTGGACGCCGGGAATTTATCATATGGATATCACCAATGGAGGAGGGTTTAGTAACCCGGTGACGTTTATAATCACACCTTCTCAGGTACAAACGTTTGCACCGAATAGCGCTAAAACTTTCCAAGCCGCCGATGCAGCGGATGTGACAATTACTCCTACCGTTTTCACCCGCGATCTTACTATCGGAAGTACCGGAAGTGATGTTACTGCTTTGCAAAACATTCTTGTTACCAAAGGGTTCCTCGCCATGCCCGCCGGAGTAGCCAAAGGCTCTTTCGGTACTGCAACTCAAGCCGCTCTGGCGAGATATCAAGCAAGTCTGGGTATTTATCCAGCTAATGGATACTTCGGTCAAACTACTCGAGCTAAAGTAAATTTATCGCCAACGGCAACTCCATCACCTGTTTACATTCCAGCCCCGACATATTCACCTAGCCCTACCTATTCCGTAACTCCTTCACCCGCGGTGGTACCATCTCCTGTTTTGATGACCTCTCCAACCGTTACCCCAAGCATCACACCTTCCGTTTCGCCTTCACCAGCCCCTTCTCCTTCACCAAGTGTTTCGCCAACCCCGACCCCCTCCATTGACTCGCGTGCTGCAGCCATAAACAACCTCTACCCCGCTCTTTTAAATCGCCCAGCCGATACGGGCGGCTTTAACTACTTCTACAATTCCGGTATGACCATCGATCAAATTCGTTCGACGATCATGCAAAGCACGGAATATCAAAATCTTCATCCTGTTCAGCAAACTTCCTCGCCAAGTCCTTCTCCTTCAGCGTCGCCGATATCAACCAGATCTGAAACCGCTTCTTTTGTAGCCAACGTTTTTGGAATTCTCTCCGGATGGTTATTCAACAACTAATGAAGATGTAGAAGTGGGGTAGTGAGATATGCTAGAATACCAGCATATGAAAAAAAGTATTGTAATGCTCGCATTAGTATTCAGTTTTGCTTTTATCCCCGTGTTTGCCAGTGCTCGGGAGATAACCCTTTCGGAAGCGGTAGAGTTTTTTATCAAGCTTGGAATGATAGGTGGCGATAAGGCCGCGTTGGCTCGCTCGGCTGTTCATGGTAATACGTTCGTACCGACCGCGAAAATACCCCGAGTTCAGGAATACACAGAGACGATTTTTGGTTTCTCGTTATTTTATCCAAGCTCTTGGTCGTTGGTTCAAGGAAAAGGCGAGCTGATGATTGATAAAAACATCCGCGTTCAGATGCTTAGCAATGATCAATTGATTGTTGCCGATGGAGCACCGGGAACTACCGAGCTTTCTTATGATCCAGTTGAGAGCTGGTCTCAGCCAGAAGTTTTCAAAACCGCCGGAAACCTACCCGTTTTCATCTCTTCCGGAAAAAATAAAACCTATATAATTCCGGTCACGCAGCGTCGTTTCGTCGTAATTTCAAATGCGACCGCCGATGGTGTTGATCGTACGGCTCAGATAATGACTCTTGCCAAAACCATTGCTCCGGCTAATATGACTATTTCTAATCAATTGGCCACCGAATTAGTCGGTGCCGAAGTAAAAAGTCAGACGCAATAAAGGGTATTTGACTTCTGGTGCGGGTTTGCTATCATGGTAATTATCGCATTTTTGCGTATTTTTAATCTATTTATTATCAGTAACCCTCACACAAATATATGGCAGCAGAATTTGATCGTTCAAAGCCCCATGTAAACGTTGGTACTATTGGCCACGTCGACCATGGAAAGACTACCCTCACCGCCGCGATAACGGCCGTGCAGGCAAAGAAAGGTCTTGCAAATAGTATTGCTTATGACCAAGTAGCTAAAGCTTCTGAAAAAGAAGGTCGTCGAGATCCTTCCAAGATTATTACCATTGCGATTTCGCACGTGGAGTACTCTACAGATACTAGACACTATGCTCACGTCGATTGTCCAGGTCACGCCGACTATGTGAAGAACATGATTACCGGTGCTGCCCAGATGGACGGCGCTATTCTCGTCGTTTCTGCTGTTGACGGTCCTATGCCTCAAACTCGAGAGCATATTCTTCTCGCTAAACAAGTGGGTGTGCCAAAGATTGTCGTCTTCCTCAATAAGTGCGACATGGTTCCAGATAAAGATCTCCTCGACCTTGTTGAAGAGGAAATCCGTGAACTCCTTACAAAATACGGTTTCGATGGTAAAGCTACGCCAATTATTCGAGGCTCGGCTCTCAAGGCACTCGAAGGAGATGCTGAGTGGTCAAAGAAAATCGATGAGCTCCTTGCTGCACTCGATAGCTTCATTCCAATTCCATTGCGAGAGGTTGATAAGCCATTCCTTATGCCAATTGAAGACGTCTTCTCAATTGAAGGCCGTGGTACAGTGGTAACCGGAAGAATCGAACGAGGAACCGTTAAAGTCGGTGAAGAAGTCGAAATCATCGGTATCAAGCCAACCACTAAGACTACTATTACCGGTATTGAAATGTTCAATAAATCTCTAGCTTCCGGAATTGCCGGAGACAACGCCGGAGTATTGCTTCGAGGTACCCGAAAAGAAGATGTACACCGAGGACAGGTTTTGGCAAAGCCAGGCTCTGTTACGCCACATACAGACTTTGAGGGAGAAGTTTACATTCTCAAGAAGGAGGAAGGTGGTCGACACACCCCATTCTTTAATGGTTACAAGCCTCAGTTCTATATCCGAACTACAGACGTTACGGGAGAGGTGACTCTTCCTGAGAAAGTAGAGATGGTAATGCCAGGAGATACGATTACTTTCAAAGTAAAACTCGTCGCCCCTGTCGCCCTTGAAGAGAAACAGCGATTCGCTATTCGAGAGGGGGGTAAGACCGTTGGCGCCGGAGTTGTGACCAAGATTGTCGCCTAAATTATTACAATGACCGTCAAAGAACCTGTAAAAAAGGCAAAGAAGAAAGTGGTTTCAAAAGAAGAAGGTGGAACCAAGCTTCGCATTCGAGTCCGAGCTTACGAAAGCAAAATTCTTGACGCGTCGGTCAAGCAGATCATGGACACGGCATTGCGCTACGATGCTCAAGTGCTTGGTCCTATTCCTTTGCCAACTGAAATTAAAAAATACACCGTTAACCGCTCCTCATTCGTCTTTAAAAACGCCCGTGAACAGTTCGAGATGCGGGTCCACAAGCGTCTGATCGACATCATTAACCCTGGCGCCAAGATCATTGAGGCCCTTACAAACCTCAGCTTACCGTCCGGAGTCAACATCGACGTAAAGATGATCTAGTTACCATACCACCATGAAATCTATACTTGGAAAAAAGGGCAATATGACCCAGGTCTTCGATAGTGAAGGCCGAGTTTACCCAGCGACGACTGTTTCTGTTGGTACTCTTACCGTGACTCAAATGAAGACCAAAGAAAGCGATGGATATCGAGCAGTTCAGGTTGGTTTCGGCACTCGAAAAGCTAAAAATCTTAGCAAAGCTCTAAAAGGTCATCTTAAAGATCTCGGCAGTTTCGAAGTGGTTCAGGAATTTCGCCTTGATGATGACAAAACCTATGCGGTTGGAGACAAGATCGAGCCTACATCCTTTAAATCAGGGGATACGGTAACCGTCTCGTCAGTCTCAAAAGGCAAGGGGTTCCAGGGTGTAGTTAAGCGCCATGGTTTCGGTGGAGGTCCTCGAACTCACGGTCAAAAGCATTCCGAACGAGAACCGGGTTCGATTTCCGGAGGTACTCGAAATGGCGGCCGTGTTCCTAAAGATATGCGCATGGCTGGACGAATGGGTAGCGATCGTGTTAGTGTTAAAAATCTCAAAGTGCTCTACGTCGATGAAGCGGCAAAGCTTATTTATATAAAAGGAGCGATTGCCGGCAAGCGAGGCAGTCTTGTTGAAATCAGACATCAATAGAACATCATGGAAACGAAAGTCTACAACCTTAAAGGAGAGGAATCCGGAAAGCTCTCATTGCCTGAGCGAGTCTTTGGCGTACCATGGAATGCCGATCTCGTGCACCAAGTAGTGACTTCAATAAAGTCCAACGCCCGAAATCCTATTGCTCATACTAAAACTCGTGGTGAAGTGCGTGGAGGAGGTAAAAAGCCATGGCAACAGAAAGGTCTTGGACGAGCTCGACACGGCTCTATTCGCTCGCCAATCTGGGTTGGTGGAGGTATTACTCATGGACCTCGTAATGACAAGAATTACAGCCGAAAAATCAATAAAAAAATGAAGGCAAAGGCTCTTTACACTGTGCTTTCAAAGAAGTTCAAAGATGGGGAAATCCTCTTTGTCGACAATTTTTCGTTTGCTGCTCCAAAAGCCAAGGATGCTCGAGCCGCTCTTCCAATGTTGGGTAAAATAAAAGGGCATGAAAAGATTGCTTCGAAACGCGCAAATGCTGCTTTTATCGGGG
>CAZYVN010000001.1:0-20439 GCA_964650925.1 uncultured Candidatus Saccharibacteria bacterium | reverse complement strand
GCATCATCAAGACTGATCGGCAAAACTTTGCCTTCAACCTTAAACCACCGGCAGAGCGTTCTGATCGCTTCGACGAGGTTGCCACCGTTAATTTCGGTTAATGCGGTGATCCAAATGTTTCGGACCGTTGCCTGGTTGAGGGTAGAATTGCCGCGATTTTCAAAACGGTAATTGAAGAGGGCGCGTAATTGAGCGTCGTCTTCGCGGGCCAGGGCGATGATGGCTTGACCAATATCGCCGGGCGGCAACATACCACGCTCGTCGCGCAATTGTCCGGAATGCCGGCCATGGTCAAACATGGTTTGCAGAGTAGTAATCTTCTTTCGTATTTCTTTCAGATGGTGGGCGGTACGATAAACGCCGCCTCCCCCGCCGACCAATGTGGTGGGTTCATTTATTGAGCTCATATTTTAAAAAAACGTTTCTCAATGTAGCCTAGCTCATTTTAAAATAAATGGCAATAAAAAACTGCCCTTTGGCAGGCAGTTGTTTAATTATTTATTTTAGTTATCGCGTCGAGGACCGCTGCATACACCTCATCGGGACTCTTGTGAGCATCGATCGTAATGCATGATGTTCCAAGCTTTTTGATTTTGCTAAAAAAGCTAAGAAAGCCTTCGCGAACGGCGGCGTGGAATTCGAGTTTACGCTGGTCGAAATGATTGCCCTCTCCCCGTCCACCGGAGCGTTTTTTGGCTTCTTCGGGAGAAACATCGAGAAAGACATAGGCATCCGGCGAGACATCTTCGAGCACAAAGGTTCGAGTCTGCCAAAAATAATCTTCCAAGTATTTCATGCCTTGGCCGACGATCTGGTAGCTGTAAGTCGAAGCGTCGAAGCGATCACAGATCACCGACCTCCCAAGATACAACTCGGGTCGTATGCCTTCATGGACATGCTCGCGACGAGACGCCCACATCAGATAAAACAAGGTCAACGAATGGGCGTGTTTTGCCATTGGATGGTCGAGAGCGATTTTCCGAATCTCTTCCGCAAATGTCGTTCCACCCGGCTCCCTGGTGAAATGAAACTGCTCTATTGGAAGTTCCTTTTTCAAGCGCTCAATAACCGTTCCCTTCCCCGAACCATCCAATCCTTCAATGACAATAAACGAACCTTTTTCTTTTTTCATATCTTCCGCAAAGTCTAGCGCATTACCCACAAGAAGGCAATGTAACCGTCGCCACAATTATATAAATTAGCCTTACTCAAAACGAATTGAATAAGGCTAAGTGTAAAAGTTACAAGATTAGAGGGTAACTACCTCACGACCACCTCCGTTGGTGTTATCGTCGCCGCCGCTGCCCCAGCGCGCGCAGAACCGGGCAACCACTCGAATTCTCCCTTAATCAGTTTTTGTACCCAGCAGAGAGCATTTCCGGGTCATGTGGATAGCCGGACTTTTGGCGCATCTGCCGTTTGATCTCGTGGAGTTGTCCATCGAGTTTTTCATACATATCACCTGCGACAAGTATTGCCATGATGACTTTCATTTCTTTTAGTAGCCAAGCTGGAAGCGGCTGGTACGGTTTCCTTGTTGTTTCAAAATGCTCGATTACTGGTGTTTTTACAGCACAATAGCAACGTCTATGTCAATAGAACCTCATTAATCTTCTGGGCAATTTTTTTGAAATCTTTTTCTTTGAGACCGCGGGTGGTTTCGGCAGCCGAGCCGAGACGGATGCCGGAGGGGTCGAGTGGTGAGCGAGTGTCGAAGGGAATGGTGTTTTCGTTGACGATGATGCCCGCCATTTCGAGTTTGTCGGCCGCTTCCCTACCTGAAAGTCCTTTGCCATTTGGATAAACGGAGCTTCCCCAGGTATCAACGCGCAAGAGATGGGACTCAGTACCACCTTCGACGATCCGCCAGCCAAGGCGGGACAGCTCGTCGGAAAGAGCTTTGGCGTTTTTAATTACTTGCGCGGCGTATTTTTTAAAAGCAGACGTCGAGGCTTCCTTGAGAGCAACGGCAACTGCGGCGATCGCGTTAAAATGCGGTCCGCCCTGAAGCCCTGGAATGATGGCTTTGTCGATCTTTTTATTCAATTCCCGAGCATCTTTTCGCGAAAAAATCATGGCTGCCCGCGGTCCGCGAAGGGTTTTATGGGTCGTCGTCGTGACAACATCAGCGTATGGAAACGGTGAAGGATAGGCTTTGCCCGCGACGAGGCCAGCAAAATGCGACATGTCGACCATGAGGATTGGCTTCTGGCCCGACTGGTCAGCCGGGCAGGCATCTGCAATTTCGCGGAATTTTTTGAAATCAACGATGTGAGCATAAGCAGTAAATCCTGCCACAATAATTTTGGGCTTTTCTTCGATAGCCATTTTCTTCACCTCCTCATAATCAAGCAGCTCGGTTTTCGGATCGACGGTATACAACACTGAATTCCAAAACTTTCCGGTCATCGAAACCTTTTGCCCGTGCGTCAAATGGCCGCCGTGACTGAGGGCCATGCCCATGATTTTCTCCCCAGGAGGAACTAAGGCGCTGTAGACTGCAAGATTGGCCGGCGAACCCGACAACGGCTGAACATTAACCGCCCACTCTTCTTCATTAAGACCAAAGAGGTCGAGAGCGCGTTTCTGAGCAAGCGATTCGACTTGATCAACCACCTTCGTCCCTCGATAATATCTTTTACCAGGATAGCCTTCGCCATACTTGTCGGTGAGTTCCGAGCCGAGAGCTTTGAGGACTTCCTTTGAAACGTAATTTTCCGAAGCAATGAGGTTGATGACTTTTTTCTGACGGGCTTTTTCAGTATCTATGAGTTTTTTTATTTGAATATCTGCCATGGTTTTTATCAATTAGAGAACATGTAAGGCAATTGTAGCAGATGTGGGGAAATAAAAAAGCCGTGCTTGGCACGACTTTTGTTTCACCTTGTGGTGATGCTAAATAAACAACTCGAGGCCGCGACTCATTTCGCGATCCTTGTGCATTTTGGGCAGAATATGCTCGGGTCGCCAATTGGCCTTCATGGCTTCGACCGAAGCGAAGAGTTGATACTTTCCCCCTTCCGCTTCGGAAGCATACTCCTTAGCGTCGCCCACAACTTCATGAAAAACGACCTGGGCAACTCTTCTGCCAACGACCAGCGGGATAGAGTGAGGCGTCCGATTTTCGATGTAGAGCGTCCAGCGGCCAATAAAACCCGGGTCACCCCAATTACCGTCGGCGCTTACCGTAAGACCGTTTCGCCGGATGGTACTGCGACCGCGGATGTCACCGACAAAACGCTTGGTGCTGCCGATGAATTCGTGAGTGTGAGTCAAAATGGTCCCAAAAGGATCGACCATAATGATGAGTTCATCCGGGTGAACAGAGGCGCGCAGGAGGATGTTAAGCTCCTTGGTCAACTCGCGAAGCGGTTGAGCAGCTCGAGCATCGCCCCACAATTCGACTCCGGACCGAGGGCTGTAAAGATTGCGAATCTTTTCCTCTTTGTTCATCTTGAAATAAAATTCACCAAGACAAACATCGAGTGAAGCACCCTTGGCATGTTCCGGAACGTAGGGATCAACGAAAATAAGCTTGGCTTCAATGTATTCTTTGATGGCTTGTGCAGATAATGGCATAGTTCCTTTCAATCTGTTCCCCATCATATGATACAATTTCATATATGTAAACTTGCTGTTCGTCCGTGACCCTATACAATACTTAAAGATCCACACGATCCATACAATATGAAAAACGATAAAAAACTGATACTTATCATTGATGATGTTCCACCGGAAGCAAACGCCATGCTCCAAGCGCTCTATTCGCGTGACCCACAAAGCGTTACCGAACACCTGAAAAAGGTTAAGGAAAGCGGACCGGAGAAATTCATGGCCTCATACTACGTCGGCTATGGTCATAAATCGATTGGTGATTGCGGGACGACCACCATCTACATCGAACAAGTAAGCATGCTCGCCGCCAAAGCCGTGCAAGATTGGCTTCTCTACAACGGCCAGGAAGCGAGCACGCGTTACTTGGATATGTCCAAACAAGCCGTTCTCAATCCTCTCGGTTCGGCCGAAGGCAAGGCCATTCAAGAAGAATGGATGGCAATGTATCAAAAAGTATTGGACGAACTTGTGCCGATAATAAAGGCTCAATTTCCCCGCAAAGACGACCAAAAAGAAAGCGTCTACGAGAAGGCGGTAAAAGCCAAGGCTTTCGACATTGCTCGTGGTTTTCTGCCCGCCGGAGTCACCACTCTTCTGAGTTGGCACACCAACCTACGCCAGGCCTACGACCATATCCGTGAGCTTCTTCATCATCCAGCCGAAGAAATCAGGGAAATTGCCCGGACGGTGTATGCCGAACTGAAAGCCAAATATCCAAACAGCTTCAGCCATAAAGAATATCCCGACCAAGAAGCATACATGGCAAAAGCGGTTAAAGCCCTGGCCTACTTTGATGATCCGAAGATTGTTCGTTTTGAAGCAACATCGTCTCTGGACATGAAAGCGTTGGCTACCTACATGGAATTCTTGAAGGAGCGCCCAGTAAAAACCGAGCTGCCGAAATTCTTCAGAAGGTTTGGCAATATCACCTCGCGATTCCTCCTCGATTTCGGATCGTTTAGGGATTTGCAGAGACACCGAGCCGGACTGGTCCTTATGCCGCTTCTTTCGACAAGATATGGCTTTACGCCTTGGTATTTGGAGAATCTGCCAGATACCGTGAGGCAGGAGATTGTTAGAAGAATCGCCGCTCAAGAGAAGCGCCTTCTCGCTCTCAAAACAGATGCCGTCACCGCGCAATACTACATCGGCATGGGGTACGCCACTCCATGCGAAACGACGATGAGTTTGCCGGCGGCCCTTTACTTGGCTGAATTACGCTCGGGCCAAACGGTCCATCCGACTCTGCGAGTAATCGCCCAAAAGATGGGGGCCTCACTTAAAGAGCTCATTCCTGATATGGCAGTTCATTGCGACATGTCTTCCGATGAATGGTCCATCAAGAGAGGATCGCAAGATATCGTAAAGAAATAACCAAAAAGGGATATCATCACTGGTATCCCTTTTATTTTTATTTCTGATCCGGATATTCCTCCATTGTGCTTTCGACGATTTCGAACTGAAGGCCGGATTGTTTAAAGAGGGCTTTTGACTGCTCGCCGGCGTGATAATCTTTTCGGGCAACGACGCGCTTGATGCCGGCATTGACGATCATCTTGGCGCAGGTATAACACGGGGTCATTTTACAATACAGACTGGCGCCTTCGAGGGCGATACCGATGCGAGCCGCTTGAGCGACCGCGTTCATTTCGGCGTGAATAGTCCGGACACAGTGTTTTGAAACGCTGCCGTCGGCATGAGTGACGTTTTGAAATTCATGACCAACATCATCGCAATGAGGCGCGCCGATGGGCGAACCGACGTAACCAGTAGCGATGATTCGTTTATCTCTGACAATGAGACAGCCCGACCGGCCTCGGTCGCAGGTAGCCCGACCGGCCACCACCGCTTTTATCGAAAGAAAATATTCGTCCCATGAGAGACGGAGGTACTTGGCAGCGGTCGATCGTTTTTTTAATTTCTTTTTCATAACGTTTCCATTATATATCTCAAACGAACATTATGGCAATAAAAAGCGAGCCTTGAATACAGCTCGCTTGTTTTTTAGCTTATGATATATTTGTCCAAATCCCCGCGCAGGATCGCCAGGTGGAGATTAGGATACTTCACGCGGGTGTAAAGGTGAGCCTTAATGCCGATGCTTATGGCCGAAAGGTCTTGATTTTCTTGGGAAAGACAGAGTACCGGAACGCAACATCGCTTCTCTTCTTCCTCCTCGTCTTTATGATCGACATGGACAGCGTCTCGGAATTCGAACTGTAATCCAGGATATGGATACTCGGCAAGGACGATAATTTGATGGCAGGCAATGTCGCAGCGCCTGATGTCGTGCCAATACAAGTGGTCGTCGAAGGATGTTTTTGGAAGAGGCTCGGTTTAAAGCTTCACGTCGACTTTTGGTCGCAGGTAACGCTTGAGGTCTATAATTTTAGCCAGAAACCTACTCAATTGATCCGACCTGGCCCCAAAAGTGCTGTAGGTCAAGAACACGTGTTTTTTCATTCTGTTGGCAGGCTATCATAAAACAAAAAACCGCGCAAAGCGGTTTTTTGTTTATCTTACTTCAACTCCCATTGATCGGGCTGAGCCTTCGATGATTTTCATCGCAGCGGCGATATCAGTGGCATTGAGATCAGGCATTTTCTTTTCGGCGATTTCCTTGACCTGAGCTTTAGTAATCGTGCCGATCTTTTTAGTATTTGGTTTGCCCGAACCTTTTTCCTGCTTGAGAGCTTTGAGGATGAGGCTGGTGGCCGGCGGGGTTTTTAAAACGAAATCGTAGGTTCGGTCTTCGTAGACGCTGATTTCAACCGGGACAATGTCCCCTATCATGGTTTTCGTTGCAGCGTTAAATTTAGTAACAAAGTCACCAATGTTAATTCCCGCCTGACCGAGGGCTGGACCAACCGGAGGTGCCGGGTTAGCTTTGCCTCCCGGAATCTGAAGTTTTAATTTTTTAGTAATTTTCTTTGCCATATGTTTGTATACCTTACCTTATATTTTCTTCACTTGCAAGAAATCGAGCTCGACTGGGGTTTCGCGGCCGAACATTGATACCAGAACTTTGACCTTGCCGCGATCACTGTCGACTTCGCTCACCTTACCTTCAAGATCCTTAAATGGTCCGTCGGCAATAATGACCGCATCGTCAATGGCCAAATCAATGTTGTGTTTGACCGTCGAAGAATTCATGCGACTAAAGAGCATGTCGACTTCGCTTTTATCAAGCGGTACCGGATATACTCCTGAGCCGACGAAACCGGTCACTCGCGGGGTGTTTCGCACGACATACCATGAGTCATCGGTCACCACCATATCAACGAGAATATATCCTGGATAGATTTTTTCTTCTTCCTCGACTCGCTTACCGCCCTTAACCTTAATCTTCTTTTCAGTCGGAACAAGCACGGCAAAAATCTTGTCCTCCATACCCAAGGATTCGATACGCTGTTTGAGATTTCGGGCGACGGCGTTTTCGTAACCGGCATAGGTGTGAATTGCGTACCAATTACGTATTCCGTCTGTTTGTTGTTTGGCCATGATGATTATAATTAATTATTAACCAATAATCCTCTGGAGCAGTAACGTCGAGAAAGCATAGTCAAAAAAACCAAGGAAAAAGGCGATCACGAGTGAGATAATGATAATGGCAATGGTGTAATTGATCGCCTGCTTACGGGTTGGCCAGGTTACATGCTTCAACTCTCCACGGGTTTCTTTAACATATTCGACGATTTTCATATATTTTTGATTGGACACCGATTCTAAACGTCGGTGCTAAAAAACCCCTTCCGGGGTCAGATAAGATAATAGTACTCCTTTTTAAAATAAAGTCAAGAAAAGCCCCGCCACTTCCTGGCGGGGCTAGTTTAAACAGAATCCATCAATTCCGAAACCGTGGAAACCATCGGAAGATACTCCCCTCCCGCGATAATAGCTTCTATCGCTCGCTCCACTTGTTCTGTTGAGATACCCCACTCAGGATACAATTCAAGAAACGGTATCGTGAAGTCTTGAGGTGGATTCGTACAGATGAGCCCCCCACAAAATTGTTGGTCGCTCCGGAGCCTGAATCCGATTGAAAGTACGAAACTCAAAGTAAAACTCAATCTCTTCCAAACGCGACTTGAGTATTTGAATCGAATAATGATGATAACCCCATCCCTTACTAACAGCAAACTCAAGGGTTTTGCAATCGATTGCGAAACCATTAACGATCCGCTGATAATAACATCCAACTCGATAAAAACATTCCTCACGAAAACGGTTGTAGGCACCTGGGTCGCCCTTCATTTCATTCAATTTTTTCAACTCAACCTCGTATACCGCTCTCGATTGAGAATCAGATTGATACGGCTCGATATTGATGCCTTTCGCCTTGAATTCCGCCAGAGCCGTCTCGATCGCTGGAAAAATAACCTTCCAAGCATCAGCAATAGAGACAATCTGCAGCCTGAGATCGGCGTTGAAATCATAAGGCGGCTTCTCGATCGGTTTCTCCCGCGGACCAAATTTTTCTTCAAGAATCGCTTCGATTTTTGGATCTGGTGGCGATGGTGGTTCAGGTTTAGGAGATTCTTCCGAAATGATTGAAACATTTTTGTCGGTTTCTCGGATAAACCTAATCGCATATTCTTGGACGACATTGTCTCGGCTTTTTTCAAAAATCAAAACAATGCCGCCTTTTTTCGAGTGCCAATTGAATTCCGGACACTGACTCATTCGGAAATCGTTATTGTAGACAAGCACGCGGCAGTCGTATTCTCTCTCGAGAATGTAGCGAAGGGCTTCCCCTTCATTATTTTCACCGTCGTGGGGATCGTGACCAACTACAACCACAACCGGTTTATGTATGGTATTCATTCAAACAACCTTTCTCTTTTCTGCAGGACAAAGTATCACGCTAGAGATGAATTGTCTAGTTAGCGAATTTCGTAGGTAACCGTAACTTGTGAATCAACTTCGTTTTGTCCGGGTGTAATCGATTGATCGGAAACATTTGAAGTAGCTACACCGGCAGGATAGGCTTTTGAGTAATAAATAAGGCCGGGATTGCCGGATTCGCTGTAATCAACAATACGGACCAGACTGACCCCCAAATCATCAGCTAGTTTCTCTGCCTTGCTTTTAGCATCAGCGATAGCTTTACTTCGCGCTTCGCTCTGGGGTTTTTGCGGATCATCAATGGTAAACGATGGGCCGGAGAGATTGGTTACATTGAGGGCGCCGAGACCGGAAAGAACTTGGCCGGATTTGCCGATGTCGTGAAGTTTGACTGAAACGGTTTCTGAGACGTTGTAGCCGATCAACTGCGGGCGATTACTTTGACCGTCGGTTCTCGGCACAGGATAATCATATTGCGGATAGATCGAGTAACCTGTAGTCTGAATATTCTTTTCATCAATCTTCATGGTGCTTTTAAGGAAACTCATGGCCTTATCGGAAGTGTCGGAAACGGTTTTTTGAGCATCAGCGACCACCTTCGATTCAGCTTGGATTGAAAATGAAAAAGTGGCGACATCGGGCACAGCGAATGTTTTGCCTTCGCCGGTTACCTGAATAACGTTCCTTTCATTAGCGGAAACCGGGCCTTTAAATTCGTTGTATGTCTTAACGAGGAAAAAGAGGCACAAAATCACAAGAAGAATAAAGCCGATCCCACGCAGATTATCTTGATTTTTTATATTCATAATTTTTTATTAGCTTTATTTTTGTATTATAGCACAGTAGCCTGAAGAAGATTCTCAAAAAGCGCGACCACCGTCATTTGACCAATGCCGCCGGGAACCGGAGTGATGGCGGCTACAACCTTTTCCACTGAAGCAGTGTCGACATCGCCGGTCATTTTGCCATCAATAAGGTTAATACCAACATCGATGATAACTTGACCGGGCGAAACAAAATCCGCGGTGATAAAATTCGGCTTACCAATAGCGACGATGAGAATATCGGCGGCTTTGGTATGCTCTTTAAGATCGGCGGTATGTCTGTGGCAGATAGTGACCGTGGCGTTTTCGTTAATCAAGGCGAGCAGGGTTGGTTTGCCGACGAGCGATGAACGACCAACGATTGTAACCTTTTTGCCTTCGAGCGGAATCGAATAATACTCGAGCAATTCCAGAATACCAAGCGTCGTAGCCGGCACAAACCCACCTTCCTTCCCTTCAAATAAATATTTAACATTCACAGCAGTCAAACCATCAACATCTTTTTTCGGATTAATGGTGTCAATCACTGCATCGCGGTCAATATGGGCAGGCAAAGGAATCTGAACAATGATGCCGTGAATGGTTTTGTCCGTATTGAGTTCGGCAATTTTTGCAATAATGTCATCTTGGTGAGCGTTTTCGGGAAAAGAGATATGCTCGGTCTGCGCTCCAATTTCTGAAGCGAATTGTTTTTTACCGGCGATGTAGGCTGACGAATCTTCACGTTTGCCAACCTGAATAATCGCCAGGGTCGGCGCAAAGCCAAGGGCCTTAACAGCCTCTTGTAAAGCCTTTTTTCGTTCTTGTTTGATTATTCGACCGGAGAGGAGGTGGGGCATGAGCGTAGTATAGCATACCGAAAAATCCTCCCCTGTCCCCTCCTTTAGATAAGGAGAGGAATGCGGTACCACAACGTACTATGTTACCAAGCAACAAAAAGTTGTTACACCACACTCCCTTCCTTTTCTAAAGGAAGGGTCGGGGATGGATTTTAAAACACATTGTTGATTTTCAGCGCCTTTCTCTCTTTTCCAGTCGCCGTTTCAAAATGCAACTCTGTCGCGGTGAGTTTAATGGATTGATCCGGCAATGCCTTGGCTGCGCCATATTTGAGATCGCCAACGATTGGGTGGCCGATGTGGGACAACTGAGCCCTGATTTGATGCGAACGGCCGGTCTTCAATTCAATTCTCAACAGACTCCCCTCCCCCGTACTAAACACCGATTGTTTATTATAGGCAATTTCTTAGAAAAGATCGGCGTAATCCGAACCGGGAACTTTTGTATAGTTTACTGTAGTTTTATTTTTCGGTTCGTCTTTTATTAAGTAATTTTTAAGAACGGCTTTTTGATTTTTTGGGATGCCCTCCACCCAGGCGTGATAAATTTTCTTTATGGTGTGATTTCGAAACTGTTCCGACAGTCGCGATGCACCCTTTGATGTCTTGGCAAAAAGGACGATGCCGGAAACGTTTCGATCGAGTCTGTGCAGCAAACCTAAAAAAACATTACCACGTTTCTGATATTTTTCCTTTAGATAATTCCTCACTTCATCCATAAGACTCACTTCACCGCTATCGTCTCCCTGCGTAAGCATACCCGCCGGTTTATTGACCGCGATCAAATGGTTATCTTCATAGAGAACTTGGAGCTTCATATTAGTTTCTCCATCTCGCAAAAATACCGCACGGCAGAAGCCTGCCTGCGCAGGCAGGAGGTTTCGAAGTCGATTCTTCGATCACCAGTTCGCCGATTTCGATCGAGCAGCCACATTTTTGCTGGAGAGGTAAAAGATTGTTCTGATATGCTACCGAAGAATAGCCGGCAGAATAACCATTAATAAGGAAAAAAAGCGGTTGGTCGCCAAGAAGCTTCATACAATTTTCGATCAATTTGAGAAAATGATCCTCGATTTTCCAGAGTTCTTTATTTGGCCCATGACCAAAGGCCGGCGGATCCATGATGATGCTGTCGTATGTTCGGCCGCGCTTGATTTCTCGTTCGACAAAAGTTTGAGCGTCATCAAGGATCCAACGGATTGGTTTATCACCGAGACCGGAAGCTTCGGCATTTTCCTTGGCCCACGTAATGGCAGCCTTTGAACCATCGACATGCACAACCTTTGCTCCCGCCTGCGCGCAGGCAAGTGAAGCACCCCCGGTGTATCCGAAAAGGTTAAGTACTTCAACTTCGCGAGGGGATTCTTTTTGTTTTTGAGCAGTGATTATTTCTCGTGTCCAATCCCAATTCGACGCCTGTTCCGGAAAAAGACCGGTATGTTTAAAAGCCGTCGGCTTGATCCACATTTTCAAGTTTCCAAATTCAACCTGCCATTTTTTTGGCATTTGGGAATCGTATTCCCACGTACCCCTGCGTTCATCGCGGCTAAAGTGAGCGTTTCGTTTTTTCCATTCATCTTCTGGCAATGATTTTCGCCACAACGCCTGCGGATCAGGCCGACTCAACACGATACTACCAAAGCGCTCGAGCTTCTCCCCTTCTCCGCTATCGAGAAGCTCGTAATCCTTGCTCGTCTCGGTAATCAAAACCTTTAGATTTTCTGTCATGACGAGTAGTATACACCAATTAACGACTCGACAAAACTTTTTGCGGATCAAAGTAGTCTTTGAGGAAAAATGGGGTGGCGAGGAGGCGGTAACCGTCGATATCGGCCCGATCCATCATCACATAGTTCGGAAAATAATTGAGATAGAGATCCATGCCGACACCCGCGACAAATTTGTATCCTTGAGAGATTATATATTGTCGACGTGGATCATCAGGCTTGAAAACTTGGCCAAACGGACCAATGTAAATATCAGTTGGACCCACAAGCGGCCGTACTTCGTTATTCCATAAATCGATATCACGCTTAAGTCCCTCTAGAGAAATCGAACCCTCTCGAAATGGCTGGTCATGAGCATAACTATGATTAGCAAACTGCCAACCGGTTGCTTTCAGCTTTTCAATTATTATTTTCGCTGCCGCAATCTCGCTGTCTCGATGTGAAGACCAGAATTCGGTGCGATACCCTAAAACCCCATCGAAACCCGTCAAAGCAATCACTCCTTTCACTCCGTTTTGAGAAAAATCAGAATGAAGTTTGATGAAGTCATCGAGAATCGGTACCACGTCACCATCGCGAGTAATCTCATCCTTCCCTTCTGGGGTTATGATCTCAGTCGCTACATTACCGTTCTGATCGAGCACCAATTTGTGAGCAAAGCCAAAGCCCTGATCGAAACGATAGTACGAGAGATCATCAAGAGAAATGATGAGTGGTTTTTTACCGGGCGGAAGATACAGATCTTTTTTCGTTACCGTACCGTCTGGATTGACTTTATAAATGGACTTAATGTCTATTAGAACGAAATTATTTTCATAGAGCAACGGCAGAATTTTTTCAAATTCGTCTTTAGTCACCATGTATTTTCGAAACTGGCGGCCGCGATCGTCGTTAAGAAAACCTAATTCAGGATAGATGACAAGGCTGTGAAAAAAGATGTGATAGATCTTTCCCGTGTAAAGAACTCCCTTTTGCTGATCCGAAGTAGCCGCGTCATTTTTTGCCGGAGAGGTTGGGATTTTTTGTCGCAGAGTCGGTAAATACAAAAGCAGTACTAATGCCGAAAAAATTCCGAGTACGAGCAGTTCTTTTTTAATGTTCCCGTTTTGTCCCATGGTATGAGAATATCAAGGCTAAACCTTGATATCAAGGTTTAGCCTTGATACTAGTCGGTAATTTTCGAGCAATCAGGAGACCGATACAGATGAAGACGCTCATCGAAAAAGCGGCAGCGCGATAATTAAGGGCGTTATGATGAGGCGCGAAGGCCACGATAAGCCCCCAGGAAACCGGCCCAACAAGAGTAGCGAAACGTTCCATGAGGGTGTAGTAGGTGTAGGATTTGTTAAGACTGCCGGCCGGCGTAAACTCGATAACCATTGCCCGAGTGATCGTCCAAACTGCTCCGAAAAGGAGTCCCATAAGAATAACAAAAAAGACAAGAATGCTAACATGCTGAACAAAGGATAGAATCGGAAAGATGATGAGCCAACCAAAAAGCGTACCCAGCAGCGTTTTTTTCAAACCGATCCGATCGGCGATCCAACCTGAAAGCGGTGCGCCGATGGCCGCCGAGACGAGGATGCACAACAGAATGAAGCTTTTGATGGTGTCGTTTGTCTTAAAAACCTGATCCATATAAATCGGAAAGTTGTTGGAAGCAGTGATGACAGCGTCGTTAAAAAAGAAATAGGCTAAAAAAAATCGACCGAGCCCCGGAGTTTTACAAAGTGTTACAAATGATTGAAAAGTATTTTTATATTCATCCTTTATCTTTATCTTCTCAACCTTTCGCGGCTTTTTTTCTTTAAAATAAACAAGCATCGGCAGAGCCAGTAACAGAAAAAGCAGGGTTGCCGGGATGAATGCCTGAGCTCGACCGGGATTGCCCCAAAGGTGAAGGGCGTTAGTGGCAAAAGGCAAGGTAACAAAAATGGCCGCGATTTGACCAAGGTAATTGCCAAATAATCCCCAGCCCGAAACAACCCCTCGCTTTTCCGGTGGAGCCAGCTCGTCGAGAAATGAATTGTAATAGATAAAGGACAAAAGATAAGCAGCCGATCCGAGCGTAAAGAAAATACTAGCCACCACTTCATGGGTTGGATATGAAACCGCTACCAGACCGGTAATAAAGTAGAGTGCCGCTGCGAGAATTGTCGTTACCCTAATACCGGTGGTTTTATTTCCGCTTCGGTCGGCAATTGATCCGAGAACCGGACCAAAAAAAAGATAGATGAGACTGGAAGCAATAAGCGTCGTATTAAACCACAGATCCGAAACTTTTCGATCGACCACCAACCACTGGGAAAAATACAAAAAGAAAGCGATCATGACGATCGAATTGGCAAAGTCGTAAAGACACCACATAGCTATTCTTTTTTTATCCACGTGAAAAGTATACCAGAGATTTATCTAAACAAAGATTTTTTCAAATCAACTCGATCGCCGATAAAGGAAACCCCTTCGGAAAGCAACAGTCGTTTTTTAGCCGACACACCGCCGAAGGCATACCCAGTGAGCTTGCCGTTCGAAGCGACGATTCGATGGCAGGGCACGAGCGAAGTGTCGGTGTTTGATTTCATACACATGCCTATTGCCCTGGCCGCTTTAGGATTTCCCGCCATTTTCGCCAATTGGCCATATGTCAGCACTTTTCCCTTGGGAATTTTTTGAGCAAAGAAGTACACTTTTTCTCTGAAAGATTTCATACCCCCATTATAGTAAACTCAGTCTTTAAATAAAAGATGATCAACGGTGAAAAATTCCGGCTGGACAAGGAGGTTGAGCGAGATGCCGTAGAGCAAGAGGTGCGGCCAGACCGATTCGCCAAAGAAAAATAATGACAAGGTGATATAGAAAAGGCTGATAAGAATGATTAGTCGCAATTCAAAACCGATGATAATAAAAAAACCGATGGCCAATTCCGTAAGTCCAGCGCCAAGGGTTACCAAAAGCGGATCACTCGGGAAAAGCCAGTGAAATTGGGTGAGATTCCAGTGATTAACAACCTCGAGAGTAAGAGCTGGATGGAGAAGCTTTACGGTAACAGCGGCGAAAGCCAAGGCGATGCCGTAACAAATTCTGACAATACTCGTTTCATATTTTTTTAGACGAGGAAAGCGTTTGAGCGGACCAAACCACAGCCGATCGACCGACCATTTTCGTGCGCCAAAAAGAAGGAGAACGATGATTTCTCCGAGATAGTTAAGGTAGGTTACGACGTAGAGACCAAACTGCCATAGTCCCAAACAAAAGATAGCGAGAGCAGCGAGAGCAGCGATTTCCGTAAAAATCCCAAACATTACGCAGACGCTGATCACGAAAAGACTCGCCTGAAGGACATGGGCAAACGGCATTTGAGTAAGCGGCAATTCCGGACCCAAAAAACTGCCACTTAAGGCCGAAAAGAAAAAGGACAAAGCGATCGTGGCTCTGACAAAAAGCGGCCCTAACGGTGAACATTTTTCGATCCAGCTGTGTATTTTTCGACCAAACCTCGACCGACGAAAGAAAAAATTAAGGGTGAATACCGCGATAATACAAATGGTAATAATCGAGACGACGAAGATATTGTGACCGTTTTCCAAAGCGGCAAAGGAATCAAGGCTAAATGGTTTGGCGATCTCTGTCCAGAAAAATTTCGAGGGTAAAACGTAAGCCTCGTGAGCTTCGGCAATTTTTGCGCCGGCAATCGTTAAAACCGTAACCAAGAATCCAATGAGACCTACTTTTTTCATTGGCGTAATTATACCAAACTACCACCTCAGGCAAAACCCGGGAAATAGTCTTTCTTAATGCGATTCTTTTTGACGTTCATTTGACCGAGCGTTTCTTCGAAAGCTACGATCATCGAGTGGGGTCCGGAAAGATAGAAGGTTCGTTCGGCAAAATCCGGGGCGGCTTTAGCGATAATCTTTGGGTCGAGGCGACCGACGCTACCCCGCCAATCAATCGGTGCAGCTTTGACGTCAGTTAACGAGTGAACAACTTTAATACCGAGTTGGCTACGAGCGGCCTCCAAAATATCATTGTAAGCGATGTCGGCAACGGTTTTGTTTGCGTAAAATACGACAATATCGCGTTTTTCTTTTTTGTCGATAAGATACTTGAGCATGCTACGAAAAGGCGTCACACCAATGCCTCCGGCGATAAAAGCCAACTTCTTTTCGGGATGGGCAGGTAAGGTAAAATCACCGGCTCGTTGGGAAGCGACGATGGTATCACCAACCTCAAGCGAGAGAAGCTTGCGTTTGAAACTGCTCGGTTCGGGATAATATTTTACTCCCACAACAATATCCTTCTCGGTCGGTGAAGAAGCGATTGTGAAGTAGCGCCGGTTTCCCCTACTGTCGGCATTGGCATCGGGCAGCGTCCATTCCATGTATTCACCTGGAGTAAATTTCATTTTCCTATCCGTAGCAAAAATAAAATCGTAGGTATCGCGAGCAACTCGATGGCGTTCTTTTAATTTCAAAATCAGACGCTCTTTGGGACTCACAATGTACGAGAAAAGATTACCGACGATCAGAGCCAATTCCGGAGTCGAATACACTCCGCCAATATGAATAACCGGAGAGAAAAGAACACCTACCAAAACCGCATAACCAATTCGCAGCCATCGAGCCGGTGGGGTGGTTAACGGTTCGGTGAGCATGACCGTGGCGAAGAAAATGAGCGGCGTATAAGCAACGATTGTCCAGAGATGAGTCGGGCCAATGACCAGAATGGCCGCAAATAAAAAGGCAATAACCATATCAAACCGACGAATTTTTCGAGCAATCAAAAGTCCACCGATGATCGAAAATGGTAGCATTCCAAAGGTGCCGATCCACCAGCTGGCTGATTGATTAATGGTAAAAGCGGTAATGACAACCGCGATAGCCGCTGGATTAAAAAGATGTTTTTTGCCGATGGCCAATAGGTATTTTGAAAGCATGGCCAAAATCGAAGCCGAAGTTGCCAGTGAAAAATAGAAGAGATCGTGGGGTGATTTCGGCGGCGAAATAATAAGAGCGAGGATAAGGGCGGTGATATAGGCCGACTCGACATTGGCTGAGACACCCAAGGTCCAGGCAAAGAGCATATTGGCGACCAAACAAAGAGTGGTTATGAAAAAAGCCGAAAACAAAAGAGCCAACGGACTGAAGGCAAGCAATCCAAAGGAACAAATGAGCGCGCCGGAGAGCACCAATGCGATCAAGACGTAGAGCATCAATCGATACATGGTGATTCTATCCAAAAAGAGATCGATGATTCGAGGCATATGTTAAGTATATCTTAAAAAATCACTGGTCATAACCGCAATGCCATTTCGGTCAATCATGTAGCCCTCAAAACCTTCCAACTTCTCGATAAAATTAATACCCTCTTTTCCCATAGCGAAGGCGGCGGTAGCAAAACGATCGGCTTCGTAAATATTCGGGCCGACCACGCTGAGGCTGACAATTTCGGCCAGACTCTTCGTTTTATCGTGAGGATTATAAATGTGATCACCGCGGACGTAGGTGCCTGAGGTAGCCAAACCTTCCGTGGTCAATGACACCACCTTAACAATTTCTTTTTCGGGATTAAAAGGATTACGGATGCCGATTTCCCACGGTTCTCCAAGGGCATTTTCGCCGGAGACTTGGATGTCTCCGCCGGCGTCAACATAGAAATTACGAACACCTTCTTTCTTTAAGATGAGCGCGGCATTATGGATGGCCCAGCCTTTGACCAAACCCGAAGGGTCGAGGCTGCCGTCCGGCCGCTTAATGTCGAAAAAGCCTCCGGTGAGATTTTTTGTTTCTTCGGATAGCCGTAAAACGGTTTGCATGTCTTCACTATAATCGGATTTTTTTATTACTCCTTGGTTAATGAGGCTTATCTCACTGGTTTTTTTGTAGGTACTAAATGCATCGTCGATGTATTCAAAATAGTTGAAGATTTTTTCAAAAGTGCCTTCAGGAATTTTTGAATCAGTTATCTCAACCGTGACGGTCATACCCATGATGATCCGGGTTTGTTTCATGTTATTTATTTTTTGCCTGATCTAAAGCCGAAGCGAGCGATTGTCGAAACGCACCACTTGAATCCGTCGCTCCGGAAACGATATGAACTTGAGCGCTCTGAATTTTTATGGCCTCCGAACGAAGCTGCGGCATGGCGTCTTGATTGATTCTTATCGAGGTCGGTCGGTCGTGCGGATAGTCGAGAACCTGAACATCGGCCAGTTTGCCGCCTTTAATAACCGCTGCCACTTGAACATTGCCGTAGTATGAATCGGCGCTCACTCCATTGTAGGTGCCATCGATGTATTGACCGCTGTTTTTGGCGGGAGGTGGTGAAATAGAGCTTGGACTTGGGCTCGGGGTGACACTGGTGATTGGGGTTTCTTGAGGAGCTGGAATAGGAGCTGAAGTTAAAGAGTCCGCAGTGCTAAACCGCGAATAAAGAGCGTAGAGTCCGAATGTTCCGGCAACAAGGAAAGATAGGATGTATTTTTTCATACTTTAATGATACTACGATTCTGAAGTCAGATTTGGTTCATTTGGGGTTATTGGGCCAGAGCCATTGGGCGATTAGACCGGCGCCGAAGGCGCCGGTCAACCCAAACACCAAATCCCCCATCGTGTCGGCATTTGAAGGTTGGGCGAGTTGGTTGGGATACAAAAGATTAATATGAAGGACGAGTACGCGAAAAAGATCATAGCTAAACTCAAGCGCTTCCCATACTACTCCGATAAGTGCCGCTACCGCTAGGATGATCAGCATCCGTTTCCAAAAAATTTCGTCGATATGGAAAAAATCTAATTTTTTTGACTTCTTAGAAAGCCACAGTACTCCGATGGCAATCGTTATTCCGCCCACAAAATGAACCAGCGCGTCATATCCAAAAAAGCCGGCATTGCAACCCAACCATCGATAACACATCGCATTTTGCATAAATCCCAACGCCTTCCCGCCGAATTCAAGCACAAGAAACATCAATAAAAAAGATACGAATAATTTCTGAAACTTTACCATAGTTTTTGTATAGTATATCAAAGATTGACTTTCGCCGTCTCCCTGCCGGAGTTTTTATTTACATTCCACCCGTCAAATGATAAGGTGTGTCGAGATTGTTATGGAAAAATTTCTTACGCAAGAAGATCAGGACGCCTTTACTTTTGGGATTTTCGATGGCTATGGAGACGTGGTTTTGGTTAACGGCAAACGGCAAAATGTCGAGGCCATGCACGGGACGGCCCTTTGGCGCGCACTCCTCGCCGCAATTCAGGCTTCAGACAGGGTCGTTCTTCACCCTTCGGTCTCCACTCGAGAACAGCTCATGGAGATACTCATTACTTTCCGGGCCAAACATCAGGGTGATTGTTCTGTCTATCAAGTAGAAGTTGGTAACCACGGCCTCTGCACGGCCTTATGATTTTTACCTTAGATTGCCTATCCACGGCAGTCTTTTTTAATGGTTTTGTAAAATTTTGTGATATTTGTGATATAAGTATCTTATGAAGCTCGGAAACGGAAAGGTTGTTCCCTACTCTTTTTTCAATCGATCGGTACTGGGGGTTGCATATGACCTTATTGGTTGTTGCCTGGTAAGAAATACTGATGGGAACATCGAGCGCTATATGATTACCGAAACTGAAGCCTACGATGGCGAGCGAGACTTGGCTTGTCACGCTTCCAAAGGTAGGACGAAGCGAACGGAAGTGATGTTTGGACCTGCCGGGTACGCCTATGTATATTTTTGTTACGGAATGCATTGGATGCTCAATATCGTGACTGGACCCAAGGATTATCCCGCGGCGGTTTTGATACGCGGCGTTGAAGATATTCATGGGCCCGGCCGAGTGACGAAGAAATTAAACATTACGGGAATTTTGAACGGCAAAAAATTAAGTAGCGATAACGGGCTATGGATTGAAAAGTTCGCTATAAAAAATATTCAGGTTAAACGAACAGCTCGAGTCGGCGTCGATTATGCCGGGCCGATTTGGTCCAAGAAAAAGTGGCGCTTTATTTACAACGCCAAGAATACGTGATATGTTGAAAACCAGAACGCTTGAAAACCGAATGTACTATGAAAACTCGAAAAGCGCTATACGCAGCCAGTTTGGACCCTATTACCAACGGTCACATCAACATCATCGAGCGAATGGCTCCGCTCTACGATGAGTTGGTGGTGATGATAGCGGTCGCACCCCAGAAAACATACAGCTTTACTCCCGAAGAACGGTTGAATATGACCAGGGCGGCCGTTGCCCATATTCCGAATGTTTCCGTCGATGTGTGCATTGGTCACTACGTCGTAAGTCAAGCAAAACTCATCGGCGCCGAAGTCGTCATCCGCGGTCTTCGCAATTTCAAAGACCTCGAGGACGAACAAACGCTTGCCGAAGAAAATCGGAAAATTTGCCCTGAGATCGAAACCATCTGGATCCCCTGCCTGCCACACTTGATGCACGTCAGCTCGAGTATGGTAAAAGGACACATGGGAATCGATCCGGAATGGGAACAGCACGTCGCTCGCTCCGTACCCAAAGCAGTGACGACCAAACTCAAGGAGAAGTTTATTCACGCAAAAGCCCTCAAACATTGGACGTCGCT